>JBBTIN010000063.1:0-10744 GCA_038059935.1 Nitrospirota bacterium | reverse complement strand
ACGTTGCGGTCGTTCCAAAAGACGCCGTTAACAACTTCGTAAACTCTTTGGCCAATTTGTCATAACGGACATCCCCTGTCTTATATCCGATATACTCACATGTCAGCGCGAACATCGGAACACCCAAGACAAATCCAGCAAATAGAATATGAATCTGCGCGACAATCCAGATGGCGTTTCGGCTGCCAATCCACGGCATATCACGATACTCGGTCACCGCACCAGTCGCCTCTTCTGCATAAACCAACTGCGCGCCCAACATGAAAAGGCCAATTGAGAGCAAGATTAGCCACCCGCCCCTTTTCATAAAGTCAATAAAGCGAGAGAGCATCTCTTCATTACGAATCTGTTTTGCGAGTTGAACATTGCTCATATAAAATCTCTTTAATGCGTTGTCGTTGCCATCTCACTTGTTGTTGCAGTTTCCGAGGTGGCCACCCCAGAAGACATTTCGACGCTTGGCGTAGACGTTGGCTTGGGCACCGGAACCTGCGCGCCCTTTCCTTGTGGCGGATGCTTCAATGTGCCTAAGTACATTGCCACCGCAAATGCATCCTCTTCGCTCAAATTTAGATTTGGCATCCGAGTCTCTGGCAAAAACGATTGCGGATTGCGAACCCACCGATAGATAAATTGTGGCTGTAACATAAACCCAGCACGGGAAAGATCAGGGCCAAGCTGTCCACCCGTTCCCAAAATCCGATGACACCCAACGCAGCCATACTCACCAAATAACTCTTCGCCCAATTTCACCAATTCATCTTTTGCCACCTGATCGCTCGACCTTGTCCCCATCAGAGAAACAAATTCCCCCTCGGTGACAGCGGCCGAACGCGGATGCTTAGCATCATATGGCTTTGCTTCATCAAACTTCACTGGCGTTCCTTCATATTTATGGAGCGTTCGAATGTAGGCGACCAACGACCAAATCTGATTCTGCGATAACGTTTTGCCCCAACTTGGCATCGTTGGTGCCAAATCAACCCCAGCTCCACCCTTCTCGATCACCTCGTAAATCTCTTCGTTTTTTAACTTGGCCATATAAGACTCTTGTTTGTCGGTCAAATCCCTTGCGTGCGGATCGAGGTTTTTCGCGTTGTAACCATCGCCAGCACCACTATCTCCATGACAGGGGGCACAATAACGATCAAACGTCTTCTTCCCTTCAGCCACCTGTTTACTCTGGCACCCGAACAATCCAGCTAACAGCAAAACGGTGAGCAGACTAACAGGTGAAAATGGAAATTGCAACTTTTTTATTTTATTAAAAATGAGTTCAGCGGTCATCACTTTATACACGACGTTACTGCCTCCCTTTTTTATCCGTAGGGGTCGTACCCCTTCGATAGCGTCTAATAATCCACAACTCCAACCCGATAATCAACAATGCAAAGAGCGTCGGATAGACATAGCGGGTCGGCGGGTCCTGCGGCTTTAACAACAAGTAATACCATGCCGAAATCGAACGCTTACTATCTTTATCTCCATTGGAACCATCCCACGCCGAGAAGGCAATCGGAATAAACTGCTGCGTTTCAAATTGCAAATCGGCTTTATCATTTGTTGCAAGCGACCGCTTAAAAACAGCTCGGTACTGCCCATTTTTATAGACAAACTTTCCACTAAATTGCTGCTCGCTGGCCCCTTGCGACGAAAACCGGATTCCAACATTATGCTCTTGCCCCGTTCCTATTAGCTCGGAGATGACAGAATCGGCCGTATTCAAACGCGCGACATAAACAGGATACTCGGGCGTTCCCATAATAAAGTAGGGGCGTTCATCATTACGAATCACCGACGGAAACGAAACGGCAATCTGATCGTCCCCTTCCGCACCTTCAGTGACAAGACTCTTCGTCGCATCATCCCATGTCAACAACAATGCCACCTCTTTGTCGTTATAAATGGCCTTTGCGGTAACCGACATGATTGTCGGCGTGAACTGTCTCGGATCAATCACCACCTGACCAATCAACGGAAAATAAAACCGTTGAACCTTTTGCCAAACTGGATCGTCTGGATTTTCCGTTAGTGCCCCTTCAACTTTTTCCGCAACCAGTGTTTCAGCAGGGGACGGGGTTCCTTCAAACTCGGAAAGAGATTCAACATAATTGGCAATATGCCATCGTTCTTCTTCTGTCGTCTCGACAGTTTCCCCTTTTGCAAACGAAGGCATATCTTTGTCGCCCACCCCGCGACTGATCCGATAGAAAATCTCTTCGGGAGAATTTCCTCTTCTAAAGAGCCATCCCTTTGTGAGGTTCCGAGGCCAAACTGGCATATCCACCGCATTCTTTCCGTCCGCACGTCCCTCTACACCATGACATCGCGCGCAATCGGCCTTCTTAAAGAAAAGGTCTTTTCCCTTTGCAATCGAATCATCTGACGAAGAAATCTTCTTACCAAGATCAATTGGTTTGGGTGCCCCTTGTTGTCCTGCAAACTTTCTTGAAAAAGTCTTTACATGCGTAATGACCGCCTTTCGATCCGATTCACTGAGTACCGATTCCCATGCCGGCATCCCCGTTCCGGGAAGCCCGAGACTTACTGTTTTGAAAAGATCGTCATCGGTCGGCAATTCCCCTTTCATTGTTGTCGCATATTTAAATTGTCCTCTGGAAAAATTAGTCGGTTTCGGCCGAAAGAACTCGGCACCCGGCCCATCTCCGCGTCCTTCCATGCCATGGCAATTTGAACATCGCTTTTCGTAAATCGCCTTGCCATCGCTTTTTCCAGCGGGAACAGGGGCCGCCACTTCCTCATCTGCATAAGAGAGAGAAGCAAAGAAAATGCCTGCCACCATAAGAAATAAGACAACCACAAAATGCTTCATTAAGTTTTTCTTAGAAAAGTTCATTTTTATAAAATCACAAACCGTCAAACCACCCCTAACCCCTCCCTAACCAAGGAGGGGGATCACCCCTAAACGCCTACCCTCGACCCCGCACCCTACCCTCTCCCACAAGGAGAGAGGAACAACCCATATCGTATGCACCAAAGAAAACGGCACTCCAATTCCACACCGACCAACGGAAGGTGTCACAAACCGCCGGCGGCCGGGCCGCCCTATTCCCATGTGCGGGGGTGATGGCCGGTGTAGTCATATAGGAACATAATGACTTTCCAGCGTTGATCTTCTGTCAACATCATCTCCCATCGTGGCATCGCCGAATTCCATGGCGTAGACTCTTTTGGCAATCCAATTCCACCGGTACTGACCCGCCAGAAGAGATAGGATTCCTGTAGCATTGCAATGGTGCCCGGGTCTTGGAAGTTGGCTGGAGGAGGATTTAAACCACTTGCAAAAAAACCCCGCCCATCCAGCAGATCACCGTGACAAAAGACACAATTCTGAAAGTAGATTTGTCGGCCTTCCTCAATATGGCCCCTCTTCTCAGTTTCGTCCCCACCTTCTTTTGAGAAGGGGTTATTCAGCCCCATCGCCTCTCCGGGTGGCGCGGGATGAATCACCCGTTGCTCAAGCGGCGCTTGAACTGAAAATCCCAACCGCCCATAGGCATTCACCCAAACGAAAACAGGAATTGCAACAAGCACCCCAAAACGCATAACCTTTGCAACGGGATTACTTACCCCACCGCCTAAAAACGCAAAGATCGGATCGAAAATCGTCTGCCCAATATCGTGGAACAAGGCCAGAAAGACCAAGCCACCCACGATGGCTAGACTCATATACATGAAGATCACGCTGGACGGAAGTGGTGGGCTAACCAGAAACTTCAAGCAAAGATAAAAGACGACCCAACAGCCTAAAACCTTTAGCCCCGGATTCACTCCTGACTTTGTATCCTGATTTTTTAAGTTCTCTTCCAAGCTTCTTTTATCCTAAAACAATTCTAAAAAATACAATTAACGGGCAATCTACTGAATCGCCCCTACAAACTCAATAATGGCCTGCATCTCTTCTTCGGTCAATCCAATCGGAGCGCGATTCACCGCCGGCATTTTTGCCGAATAAGCCCTCGGCTCCGCAAAACTAAAATCAAGCCGAATATAAGCCGACGGACTCGTCATCGCCTCATAAATAAAGGCCGTCGTCAATCGCCCACCCGCCCCATTAAGGCTGGGACATTTTCCTCCGCGCTCAATCCCAACGGTGTGACACAACCCACACCGACCCTTTCCGTAAAACAACTCTGCCCCAGTAGCCCCAGCGGGGGGCAAGCCCCCGACGCTCACGACACTTCCACTCCAGCCGGTCGTGAAGAACCAACCAAAACGAACACCCACAACACCTACAACAATACAAACAAGCAAAAACCAAACAAAAAGGCTCTTCTTGCTCAACCCGCGCCAGGAGTCGTTGTTTCAACAGGTGCAACAGCCTCGGCCGCAGGAAGAACCCCCTCCCCCTCCACAGGCGTTCCATCACCCTCGTCTGTCGGAATAACTACGGGCTCATCTTCTACTAAGGGATTATCCTGCCCCTCTACTGCCGTCGCTAATTCCGCAGGTTTTACAGTAATCTTCCCACCTTGACTCTGAATAAACGAGATGACCGTCAAGAGCTCCTGCGGATTCAGACCAATTGGGTCTTTGTTAATAGTAGGCATCTCTGCTGCAAACGGCTTCGGATCAGGAAGATCAAAATCCAACTTGACGTACGACTTCGGCTGCGTCAGCGTCTCATAAATAAACTGACGCGTCAGCCGCGCCCCAGCTCCTGCCAAATTCGGACAACGTCCACCATGCCCCCCAATTGTATGACAAAGGGCGCATTGACCCTTTCCAAAAAATATTTTATTTCCAACATCGGCCAAATCTTTGCCTGACTTGATTGTTGTCAGATCAAGTTTTTCCTCCACCGGAGGCATTGAAACGCGCTGCGGCAAAGAAAACGCCAATCCCGTATAAGCAACCAAAACAAGGACAACAAAACCGGCCACCCGACCGAAAGAAGAGGGGGCAACAACCATCGTTGTTACTTCCTCTTTCTCCATAACTGGCTTTGCTTTTTTATCGGCAAGGCCGCTCAACCAAAATATAAAACAGATAAACGCCGCAAAAATAAAGGCACAAAGCGACATCACTGCGGCAGCAGGCCCAAGCGCAGGCGTAAAGGCATAAGGAGAGGCATCACGCATCACACCGTAAATATGCCAATGAACACGCGAGGCGGAACGGGCATATCCCATCATCGTCATCAGTAAAACCACCATCACCGCGTTTAACACCAGCGCGTATTGCGAACTGGTCGTCATATTGCCCCACTTCATCACGCCGGTCATCTTGGCATTCTTCAAAAGAAGTGTCGTCATCACCGAGATGCTGACCAAGACAAACAAAACCAACAAGACCTGTGTCACAGAAAGAATATTCACGCGAACCACCGCAGGCACAAAGTAGCCGTAAACGCCCAGCCAGATTACACCCACAATTACCGCGACAAAGAGAAACACCTCAAAAATCTTTGCGACCTTCGCCCACGAGACTACAACAACTTGATTCGCCCGCCAGTAGAGCAAGAAGCTAATAAACGTGGTTAAGATCATAATGTTGACCGCGGTCAACTTGGCTGACATCACGCCAAAAACGCCCAATATCGGATGATGCGATCCCCCCATCTTGCGCGCCTCTTCTACCGAAGCAACCAGCGAATGCGGTGTCATCCAAACCATAAAACAACAAAGAAGTGTCACCAACATGATCGTAATATATTTCTGATACTTCATTCCGTCGGACGTTCTGCGAAGCAATCCCTGCCAAAGATAGTAATTCGCGCCCAAAAAGAGGGTTCCAATCAGCACCGCCTGCAAAATAAACAGCCACGAGAGGAATCCGCCCATCAACGTAATGCCCATCTGCTGGTTATATTCATAAATTTCTCGCATCAACCAGTAGCCTGCAAACGGCAACGGCAATAATCCAAAGATGCCAATGAAATTTCCAACGTACCCCATCCAATCGTAATGCTCACGCTCCTCCTGCGTCTGCGCGGACAAATATTTCACGCCGGCATAGGCGCCGCACATAAATCCGCCAAAAACCACGTTGCCAATCAGACGATGAATATTAACCGGATTCCAAGTCGGGTTGTGGATGACCGCCCAAACACGATCCCATCCTTGAACCTCAGGAGCGAGCACAACGGGCGAGGCCTGAAAAGAAAGCCACGCGTCGGCGGTATACATGATCAATATCCCCGCGACATTCAACAAGAAACCCAAGAAAAGATGAAGCTTCTTTTGGCCCTGCATCGCCTCCCACCCATACCAATAGATATAGAGGACAATCGTCTCAACGACAAAGAGGGCGGCGTAGAATAAAAAGGTGGGATAAAAAACATCTGTTAAATAACTAAAAAACTTGGGGTATAAAACCAGCAGAAGAAATATCAAAATGCCGCCGAACATTGCGGTCGTTCCAAACGATGCGGTGAGCAATTTCGTAAATTCCTTGGCGAGCTTATCGTAGCGTTTATCGCCACCGAGATAGCCGATCAATTCGCACAGAAGGGCAAAGATCGGAATCCCCAGCACGAAGCTCGCAAAAAGAAGATGTACCTGCGCAATGATCCAGACGGCATTACGACTTCCAACAAACGAAAGGTCTCTGTAATCCGGAATAACAGAACCCGCCGCGTGCGCAGAAACCGTAAAACCTAAAAGAATCAATAGCAATAAGGAGATCGTTTTTTTCATCAAGTCTCTCTTGGATTTTCAGGGGCGAACAATAAACCCTCCGCCCCTAAAAAAGCAACTTCTTTTAATGCGCATGCTCCGCTGGCTTCATACCATGCGACCAAGTATGTTCGTAGGCAATCACCTTCCAAACCTGATCCTCTGTAAGCTTGCCCTTCCACGCGGGCATTTTGGACTTGGGCACCCCTTCTGAAATCCGCCAAAACCAATAACTATCCGAGAACGTGTTCATCTTCTTTTCAGCACGAAAATCGCGCGCACCGCGCTGCTTGGGCGCATCCTTTGCCTTATCAATTTCATGACAGGTCAAACAACCCTTTTCCACTGCAACCTTTTCACGACGATATTCAAACTCAATCTTCGCGGTCTCAAACAATTTTTTCCCCTCTTCAATCACCTTGGGATCGGTCCACCACCCCTTTGGCATATGCTTTCCGGCATACTCTTTTGGAACTGGCTTTAACGCCGCCGCCTCATCATCAGCAAAAGAGAGGCTCGCGGAAACCAACAACAAACCCGCAAATACAAAACACATTTTACTTAACATTATTTTTCCTTTCTAAAAGAATTACTTCTTTACAGCCTCAGAAAGCATCTGCGATACTGCTACAGACGCGGACTCTAATGTATGACAAAAGAGACAATTTTTCTTCTCGACCAATGCCTTTCCTTTTTCAATCATCTCATTGCTGGCCATCGCCTCTTCATCTGCCTTCCCTTCACTTCCAAGACTTAAAACATAAGCCATCAGATAGCGGATATCGGCCTCTGGTAAACCAAAATTGGGCATTGGAGAATCGGGACGAATAGACTGCGGATTCTTCAGCCACGCATAAATCCATTCGGGTTTCAGACGACGCGACGTTGTTGAAAGGTTCGGCCCAACCATTCCGCCCTCCCCCTTGGCAGAGGTTTTATGGCACCCATCACAGCCATAGATTTCAGAAAAAAGAGTCTCCCCCTCTGAAACTGCCTTTTCAGAGCGATCAAGAGGCGCAATCGGCGCGAAACGATCCTCTTTTAGTGATGATAAATAGGCCGTGAGAGCACCCGCATCCTCATCACTTAAGTTAAAATTTGGCATTTTTGTTTTAGTCAAGGGAATGAAGCCGATCGGACGAACTCGCGCAGGGTCTTTTAGAAATTTGTAGAGCCAGTCTTTATGAAATTTGGATCCCTCATGTCCCAAGTTCGGCGCAATTTGCTTCGCCTTCCCTTTTTGAATATGACAAATTGCACATTGTTGTTCCTTGCCCATAGATGACTGCATATCGGCAAGACGAACCCCGGCGGGCTTTGGCACCTCTTTTTGAAGCCCCCTCACATACGAAACGAGCGAGGCAATTTGATCGGATGAGAACGTCTTTCCCCACATTGGCATCGTGGGTGCCAACTCGACTCCAGATCCACCCTTGAGAATCACATCATAAATTTCTTGATCGGATCGGCCAGCAATATCATCGTCCGTAAGATTTGCTGGATGTGGATCTAAATGCTTCGCATTCACCCCGTCTCCCTTTCCAGAAAGACCATGGCAAGCAGCACAGTAGTGCTCAAAAAGATGCCGCCCCATCTTTTCTTCCGAAAATACGTCATTCGGAAAAGAAACCAGAGCCAAAGACGACAAAACTAAAAATGAAAAGAGACGAGCGGCACGGCCGCCTGCGGAAACGACTGCTCCGCAGTCTATAACCCCTCCCGCTGGTCGGGGCGAGTTAGCTGGGAGTCTCTGTACACATGGAAAAGACATTTTAAAAATACCACCCTTCGCAGCGGACGTTCCGCTATTTTGCAACATACGGCGGATTTGCAATCGAGCGCATATACGCAATCAAATTCCACCGCCCTGTTTCAGAGATAATATGACCCCAAGCTGGCATATTGACCGACTTGTTAATTCCCTGCCCACCCGTCGTAATCGCCTTAAAAAGCTGCTCATCGGTGCGATCGTTCATCCCATCCCCGGGACGCGTTCCTTTTCCATCAGTATGATTACGCGGTTTTGGGTCAAGCAATTTTGCCAGATGTCCATCCCCTTTTCCCTCCATGCCATGACAGGGGGTACAATAAAAGGCATAAGTCTGACGGCCGTGCGCTGCATTTCCCTTCTTCGTCACTTGCTTTCCTTTGAACGCCTGAATCGCCAAAATCTGGTCGGCTGTCATAAATTCTTTTTTATCTTGGGCAAAAGAAGGAACAACACTTAAAACAAACAGAACAAAAACAGCAACAATCCGAGTCATCATGCCTCCTTAAAGATTCTCTATTTAAACAAACCACCTAGGGACAGGTGGAAAACCACTTTACACTAACCACCCCTAGCCCCTCCTTAACTAAGGAGGGGAATAAAACAAACCAACACGACTTCATCTTTCACACCGACCAACGGGAAGGTGTCACAAACCGCAGGCGGCCGCGCCGCCTATTCGACGATAAAGCGTCCGCGCATCTCGGTGTGGACAGAGCCGCAGAAATTACTGCAATAAAAATCAAACGTCCCGCTTCTATCGGGAGAAAATTCGAGCGTTGCGGAAACGCCACGCGGCAACAAGACTTGGGTCTGATCGGCATAGCCGTTAATCGTAAACCCATGAACGACATCGGCGTTATCAATCATTGCACCCTTCTCGTCAATATTCTGCAAGATAATCTTAACGGTCTCGCCCTTATAGACATTCACTTCGTTTGGTGCGAACTGATGACTAAACGCGTTCAGATAAACCTCCTGACCGCTCGCGCCATCAAATACGCCAGGCTTATGCGGCTTTGCAGGGCCATATGTTACTTTTACATTTTTCTTGGCAGGCAGGTCAATCTCCCGCCCTGCGGCAACCGCCGGCTTTCCCGCGCCCAGCGAGGCATCTTTAATCACGCCCGCCGCAGCAACCGCCACACTAAATGGCTCTCCAAGCACCGGCTTTTGAGAAACCGTCTTTCCTGTCGCCGTATCAATCACCTGAATATTTGTTGGATTGACAGCCCCCGGCCCGACCTTCGCTTTAACGGCTTCAAATTGACCGGTCGAATATTTATTCAGCACAAAAAGCAGTTTATCATCGGGAGAGAGTCCCAGATTGCCCGGACGAGACTTGACGGAAAAAGTATCCACCACGGCCTGTGTGGAGAGGTCAATCTTCTTCACAACGCTTCCCAAAAAGGCCGATTGATAAGCAAATTTTCCCTTGGAGTCCACAACGGCATGGATCGGAACCGCTGCCGTCTTCACGGACTTCGTGACTTTCATCGTGGCGATATCCAGAAACGCCATGTTGGCGGAAAACTGATTGGAGATCAAAGCCCACTTACCATCTGGCGTCGTTGCGATCCCAAACGGATTCTCACCGCCCGCGGCAACCGACTTCTCAATCTTGAACGGATTCATCGAGACCACCCAGACCACGCTATTGGTATAATCAGACACCAAGCAGGTCTTGCCGTCTCGCGTGATGGCGGAAAAGGCGGGTGCTGCCGGTTTCATCGAGACCGCTACAACGTCTACTTTTCCAGATGCCGTATCCACCTTTGCAATTTTGCCTGAAAGCTCTCCAGCCACGCAAAGCGATTTATTGTCGGGCGAAATATCTAGATTCCCCGGACCAAACCCAGCAGGAAGCGCAACTGTTTTAGTAACCTTTGAAGAAGCCAAATCGAAGAAAACAACCGTATTGGCAGCCTTATCTACGGCATAAAGCATCTTGCCATCAGGAGTGCCATTGCTATTTCCCCCCTTGTTGCCGCTTAAAACAGGGCCCCGAAGATCCACGCCCGCGGGAACCTCTTTCAGCAAGTTTAATGATGGGAGTTCAAAAACAAGAATCTTTCCGTTATAGCCGCCGGCGGCATAGCCGATCCATGGGTCTTTCGCATCGGCGTTCACAGAAAAGAAAAACAAAGACATAACGAAAAGGAAAACCTTGATCATTGTCGCAATCTCCTTAAAAAACGAACAAACAAAAACCGCCAGTAAAAGTCGCGCAAAGTCACGCGGGGATTGCTTATAGCATTCCTTATTTATCTTGTCAATCGTTTTTTCCCTAAAACAGAGATAGGAGTTTAAAAAAGCTTGGAAGCCCTCTTGGATATTG
>JBBTIN010000062.1:0-5431 GCA_038059935.1 Nitrospirota bacterium | reverse complement strand
TTACTCAAAAAAACTTACTTGCTGTCAATACACACTATTTAGTTTTCAAAGATCAGAGACGGAAAACGCCACAGCAAAAAACACCACAGCAAAAATTCCGCAAGAGCAGACTATAGCAACCCCTCTTCGCTCTTGTCAATTGTTTTAAAAAGTATTTTTACAAGCAAAAAGGCCACTATTTATTTTATTAGATATTTCTAAAATTGCTTGTTCTTCCCCCCTAACTCTTGTATTCTCCACCCTAATATGCAGAAAATCACAATAAATCAAGCCTCCCTCCTACCACTTTCCGGCTTATGGCATTTGGCTTTGCGAGTGAAAAACCTTGCACAATCACGCACCTTCTACTGCGATCTCCTCGGCATGAAAGTGGTTTGGGAACCTGATCCTGAAAATATTTATCTGACCCTGGGCAAAGACAATCTTGCGCTACATCAAATACCCTCCGGAACGCAATTGATTCAAGCCGCGCAACACCCGTTAGATCATTTTGGTTTTATGGTCGAAAGCAAAGCCCATGTGGATTACATCGCTGCGAAGATGGAACAATCCAAAATCGCAATTGTCACGCCCGTGCGCTTGCACCGAGACGGCAGCTACTCATTTTATATTAACGACCCCGATGGAAATCGCATCCAATTCTTATACGATCCGCATCTTAACCCATAAAAGACGCTTTGTTGCGTCCGTTACCCGAAACCGCTCATCGGTTCGATAGCCCATCACCCAAATAATGCCTTGCGGACAAACCAAAAGCGGAACTTGATTGCGTTTTGATTTTGGAATTTTTAGATCAATAAAAAAATCATGCACCTTCTTATGCCAACCCGCCATCCCAAACGGCACAAACCGATCTCCATGAACCCATTGGCGTATTATAACGGGAGACGAAATTTGATCTAGATCAAAAACAGCCTCATCCTTGTTGGAAATAAATGACAAAGGCGCGTTCCGACTTTCCACACGCGTCGAAATCTCAAGCCCCCATTGAGGAATCGCGTTCTCAAAAGAAGCGAGCGGAATTTCAAATGCCAAAGAAGCCGTTTTTTGTAACGGCTCAACCCGCACCGGACGCTCAACAAAAAACGTGAGTGCCGTTTTTTGTTGGCTGATCCGAATGCCGCGTGGCAAAGAAAGAATAAAGGATTCGGGTTGTTCAAAAACGCGACGTAAAACCCGCTCAATCGCCTCAAAAGAAATTCCCGTCAAGTCGCCACGAACCTTTTGAATGCCCCATCGCACAACACGGCGCCGCAACGTCAGCGGCAAAGACAAGAAGCGCGAAAGATCAAAACTGATCGTGTCAGCCTCTTCTGCCGTGATGATCTTCTGAATCACCAACGCCACTTCTGTTTCAATAAATCGCCCTTCCTCTTCTAATAGTGCGGCCTCTCGAAGTAGTACTTTTTTAATGGCTGGATTATAAGACGTTAGCACAGGAATCAACTCATGCCGAATTTTATTTCTAACATAACGCTTGTCATTGTTGGATGGATCTTCCACAAACGAAACCTTTGCGGCACTTAATTCCGATAGAATATCGGCTTTTGTCAGCGACAGCATCGGGCGAATAATAACGGTATCGCCATCGCTTCGGCTTTGCGGCATACCACGCAATCCCGCCATGCCTGCGCCTCGCAAGAGATGCTGGAGAACCGTCTCGACCTGATCGTCCGCAGTATGGCCAAGCACAATCCATTTTGCGCCAACAGATTGGGCAACCTCTCTTAAGAATTCATATCGAACAAATCGCGCCCCTTCCTGCTTGGAAAAACGTTTTTCTAAACAGATTTGCGAAACAGGACGACTTGCAATCGTGCACGCGATTCCCCACGATTGGCAAAGAGACGAGACCGCCTCCGCCTCAAAGACGGACTCGGCGCGAAAGCCATGATTTAAGTGCGCAACCTGTAAACGATCAGGAGAAACCCCCTGTCTTAAAAGATGCAACAAGCAGACCGAATCGGCACCGCCAGAAACGGCAACGACAATTCGATCAGATGCGCCAATCGGAAATTGTTTCAGTGCAGTCAAAAAGGACTCAAGAAGGGACATAGGACACCACACACAGTCGCCATTTTTATTCGCGATCAATAGGCAACGTGCCTTGCAGGAAAGAGATTGTTCCCCGTCAGACCGACCAACGGGAGGGCTCACAATCCGCCGGTGGCCGCGCCACTCTAACGGACGGGGTTTTCGGGGCCGCGACCCAAGAAGGCTGCTAGAAAGGCATCTACCTTCTTTGCGTCATACGAAGGCATATTCAGCATTGTGCGCCACGCGGTCAGCATCAACGGCGATTCCATCCCACTTCGCGCAATGACGACAACCCCATCCCATTGTCCCGCATGTTTCTTTGGAAGTGCTTCCAATACCGCGATGTCCGACTTCGCCAATTTTTCGCGATCAACATAGATCACCACATTGCCATGCTCCAAACTATGCACAACCAATTCCGGCGTGGCATCTTTATCTTCATAGACGGCAGGCGTCAGCCATCGGTCATAATGAAATCCAGAAGTCGGCGGATTGGTTTTATACGTCACACGCGTTTCTTTCGGAACATGCTTGTTGCCCTCATCTGTGAAAAACGCAACCTCTTTTATACTGGAAAGGTCTTTTCCCTCGCTGGGAACTTTACTTTCTTTGCTCTCCGAAGCCCCCATCGAAAGATCGCTGGCCGCCATCCCACCCTCTTTATCTGGGGAATAAATCACCAGAAACGCCAAGAGTCCGATCCCTGCGGCAATCGTCACACCGGTAAAAATCTTCTTCAATCGCTCCTCTGAATTCACTGTTTTGTTTTCCATTTTTGATTCTCCTTTCATGCCGATTTTCTTCTCTTGTACCCTAACCTGATTTCAAAATGCAATCTTGGGGGAACCTCTATATAAAGCTGGCACCAATCAAAATAAAAAAACGAGAGAACAGTGCGCCAATAATTACCATCAACATCGCAATATACAAAAGCCCCGTCGCAGACATCGTCGCCCGCTCCTCCACCGTCTTGATAATCATCGGAGCAAGAACCATCGGCCCAATCATACCGATTAGAAAACGAATCCACAAATAAAGCCCCTCAAAAGAATGAAGCAAAATCGCATTCATCACCGCCTGATACGCTGCGGCCAGGACCAGATAAACAATCGCAATAAGCCCCTCTAAAAAAACCAATCCCATAAATAATTTAGAGAGGGACAACAGTGGCACAATAGATAAAGTAGGACGCGTCAAATAACTATGTCCCAATAACATGGCCAACGTGCCCGCCCCCAATAACAAACTGCCGATAACCGCATGCAACGCAATCAAGAAGAATAAAAAAGGAGGGGTTTGCAAGCCGGCAAAATCTTTTAACGAAATTAAAATGCCACTCATGCCAAAAAGAAAAACGGCAAAAAGCAAAACAGGACTGGAATAAGGATTTCGAAACCAAAGCCTTAGATTATAAAAAAGAAGGATCAGCAACGCGGTGAGATAAAAGAACGCCGCATACGAGAGAGAGAACGCCCCAGTAAAAATGACGGGAGACCCAATAATCAATCCCAACAAAAAAGTAATGAGGAAGACCAATCCATTGGTGCGATAGAAAGAAATGCCGACGGTTGTTAATACGGGATGCACAAGCAAAACCGCCCCCCCCATCGCCAACGCCCCCAACACCAAAAACGCGATTTCGTGAATTCTGTCCATTATTTAGAAGGGCACGCGATTTACAAACCGGCTGTTAGATACAACTGCAACTCTTTTAACATCTGCTCCGAACGCCAACCCAACGCATCACCCATTCTCTTTACAATTTTTTGTATCAAAGGCAGACTGTTTCGGTAACGCCCATGCGCCAACCGCGTGCGACGCAGCATAAAATCGGAAAGATGCGTTGCGTGTTCGTGTAAAACGGCATACGAAACCTCCGCCAAAATCGGATACCCCAGCGCTGTCATCGGTTTCAATAGGGCTGGATCGTTATTCGCACAATCCAATACCGCTTGATACTTTGTCCCATAGGAACGAATTAAATGTTCTAAAAGCGCACCACTGACGGGCAAGTCCTTTCGCTTACTTTCCTGTTGAATATAAGCCTGAATGGGAACAGTCGGCGCACCATAAATGAGCGGCTCCGTTTCCGGTCTTTTGGAGGCTTGGATCGCGGGATGCGCCTTGATGACCGCGTCAATCACGCGTTCCGCAATTTTCCGAAAGAGCGTGAACTTCCCTCCGATCACGACCAACATCCCGCCTTTCGTCCATTCAATTTTTTCTTTTCGAGAAACGGCCAGTGGATTAGCCCCCCCGCCATGAACCAACGGACGAAGTGCCGCAAATCGCGCCAAGACCTTTTCCTGCGCGACAATCGGCAGAAACGCCGCCGTCTCATTGATCAGCGACTTGACCTCCCCCTCGTCGTCGTCAGACGTCACCTGATCAAGACTGCCGGAATAGTCACTGTCGGTGGTACCAAGCAAGGTATGATCCCGCCATGGCATGACAAAGAAAATCCGACCTTCTTGTCCGGGAAGAACAATCGCATGTTTTTCTGTCACCTTGGGGAGCACCAGATGAATCCCTTTTGTCGGCCGAACTCTCTCCGAATAATTGCCTTCCATCTTACAGACACTATCCGCCCAGACCCCAGCCGCGTTAATGACCACCTTGGCGTCCACATCATACGCCCTGCCGCTTGCAACCTCTTTAATCCGAACACCACAAATATTTTTTCCGTGCCGAATGAGGCCGATCACCTCCGTATAGTTATAAACCTCCGCCCCCATCTCTTGCGCGGAAAGCAACGTGGATAAACAAAGACGAGCGTCGTCCATCTGGCAATCCCAAAAAAGCGCGGCACCACGCAATCGTTCCCCGGAAAGATTTGGCTCTAAAAACAACGTTTGTGCCGGAGAGAGAAACCGATACGCGCCCAGCGCGTTTTTCCCTGCCATCTTGTCATAGAGGGTCATTCCGAGTTGAACAGTCGTTTTCCCTCGTGATCGCCCCTCGTAGATGGGGAAGAGAAATGGAAGCGGGGAGACCAAATGCGGAGCCATCTGCAACAGTTTGTGTCGCTCCTCAATGGATTCGGCAACCAGACCAAACGCCCCTTGCGCAAGATAGCGAATTCCCCCATGCGCCAAAGAGGAAGTCTTGCCGGAGGTTCCGCCGGCAAAATCTCCCTTTTCAAACAGCGCGACGGACAGGCCCCGCAAACGGGCCTCCCGCGCGATTCCGCATCCGGTGATGCCGCCTCCGATTACGATTAGATCAAAATGTTTATTCGGTAAATTAGAAAGATTGGCACCCATTGCGCCGCATTGTACAATGACGTTACTGCAAAAGGCTATAGAACGGAGTGGCACATTCTTCTCACCTCGTCAAACACCCCTAAAACAGAGATAGGAGTTTAAAAAAGCTTGGAAGCCCTCTTGGATATTGG
>JBBTIN010000061.1:0-11383 GCA_038059935.1 Nitrospirota bacterium | reverse complement strand
AAAACCCCCTATGAATCCTCCAACCCCGGTAACACTTTATTATGATCTATAGCGAGGACATCTATAAAACGATTTGCAAACGATTTGAGGTCGGTTTATGATGCTAAAAATGCTGTCAGAGCCATCCCAAAACCGTTCCCCCAATCACCTCATTCACGAGACTTCTCCTTATTTGCTTCAACATGCCGACAATCCCGTAGATTGGCATCCATGGGGAGAAGAAGCGTTTAATAAAGCAAAGCAAGAAAATAAGCCCGTTCTTTTGTCTATTGGTTATTCCGCATGTCACTGGTGCCACGTTATGGCGCATGAGTCGTTTGAAAACGATGAAATCGCTGCGCTGATGAATATGCACTTTATCAATATCAAAGTAGATCGAGAGGAACGCCCTGATCTCGATCAGATTTATCAATCGGCAGTGCAGCTTTTTATCCGACGCGGCGGCGGTTGGCCGCTCACAATGTTTCTGACCCCCGATCAAATTCCGTTTTATGGTGGAACCTATTTCCCCTCCAGCGACCGGCATGGAATGCCCGGGTTTCCGACGATCCTAGAAGAGGTGGCGGCGGCTTACAAAGAACGGCAGGACGATGTTGAAAAGACGGTACAAAATGTGAAGAATGCACTCACGCGGATTTCGGAAGGGGTCTTAATGTCCAACCGGCAGAAGGTTAATCCGGCTCTACTGGCAATGGCCGTTGCCGGATTATCCCCTTTATTTGACTCCACAAATGGGGGTTTTGGCACGGCCCCCAAATTTCCCTCTACGGCCTCATTGTCCATTCTCTTACGGTATGCGTATCAAACCTGCGATGAGACCGCCAAAAATCAAGTCACCTTTACACTGGGAAAGATGGCGTGGGGTGGAATTTATGATCAGATCGGGGGCGGGTTTCACCGTTATTCCACCGATGCCCATTGGCTGACACCCCATTTTGAAAAAATGCTTTACGATAATGCGCAACTTGCGCCGCTTTATTTTTCTGCCTATCAGAAAACAGGGCAAGCGTTCTATCTTAAAATTGCCGAGGAGGTTTTGGAATATGTGCTACGAGAGATGACCGCTCCCTCCGGGAGTTTTTATACGACACAAGACGCCGATAGTGAAGGCCATGAGGGAAAGTTTTTTGTCTGGACAGAGCAAGAAATTGAGACCCTTTTAGGAGAAAAGCATGGCGCATTATTCTGTCGTTATTATGGTGTGACGTCCGCCGGCAATTTTGAAGGGAAAAATATCTTACATCTAAAAAGGCCGATTGAAGCGATTGCGAAGGATGCGGGTTTGCCAATTCAAGAGGTCGAGGCGATTTTAGATGCGGCGAAGCAAACGCTCTTTTTACATCGGGAAATGCGGATCAAGCCGTTTCGGGATGAGAAAATTTTAACCAATTTGAATGGCCTCATGATTTCTGCATTTGTTGCTGGGTATCAAATCACTCGCAAAAGTCATTTTCTGCTGGCTGCGGAAAATGCAGCGCAATTTGTCCTTAAAAATCTCTACAAAGAGGGGAGGCTACTTCGTGTTTACAAAAACGATGTGTCAAAGTTAAATGGATATTTAGATGATTATGCCTATTTTATTGATGCGTTACTTGATCTTTATGAGGCGACCTCTGAAACAAAATATTTAGAGCAGGCCGTTTTACTAACAGGCGTATTGGCCGATCAATTTTGGGATGAAGAAAAGGGGGGATTTTTCTTTACTGCGCGTGATCATGAACAATTAGTCGCGCGGCATAAAACGTATACCGATCAATCGGTTCCCTCCGGCAATGCCGTTGCGATCTTGGCCCTCTTACGTCTTTTTTATTTCACATCCGACCAGACCTATTTTGAGAGGGCAGAAAGGGCATTAGAGATTTTCTCTGTCGCCATGGAGGAAAATTCCTTTGCGGTGGGCAATATGATTATCGCAGCTGATTTTTATCTTCAAAAGCCGAAGGAGATTGTGGTGGTTGGAAAGATCGGATCGCCCGACATGGAAACACTTCTGACCCATATTTATGGGCTTTATATTCCTAATAAAACAGTTCGGATCATTGATTCGGAGAATCCGCCCTCATCAGATTGGGCAAAAGACAAGAGAGAGATATTGGGAAAGCCAACCGTCTATCTTTGTCAGAACGCTGCTTGTTTGTCACCGATGACTGAGTGGGAAGAAATTAAAAAGGTGCTCAATCCGTAAGAAAAGTCCGGGTCATTTTGCCAAAGCCGGAAGTGCAATTCGTGTTAGAAAGATTTCAGAACGCATCGGCGTTTTTGTCCCTGTGGGTGTATCTTCCCTCCATGTAACAAAGACCGTTTCGCCATCCGTTGCAACCGCCGGGGTCGTCGAATGTCCGGGACTATTTGAAAGATTGATTGGCTCTGAAAACAGGTTTCCTCGATTGGGGGAATGGACGAGCATGATATCGGCATTTCCCATGTTTCTTTCGCTGGAATTGCTTGGCCAAGCCGCAATGATACTTTTGCCATGGATTGCAATGGATGGAAGGGTTGCTTGATTAAATAGTGCAACGGGTTTGCTAAAGGTTTTTCCACCATCCGCGGAATAAATTAAACAGGCGCTCTTACAAATCCCCTTTTTTTCATTGAAGACAATTGTTATGCCCTGACGATCCACCGAAAGACGGGTCACGGTTCCTTTTCTGATCGTGACCGGTTCCGAAAAAGTAGCCCCGCCATTGGTTGAACGCGCAAAAGTTACCTGCCGGTTTGTGGTATCGGATTTAGAATCGGTCCAAGCCATTGCCGCCGTCTGCCCATGCATCGCCACAAAGGGTTTGAATGCCTTCTTATTTTCTGTGAGCAGACGGATGGGGGCAGAGAAACTGCCGCCTCCATTTGTCGAACGGGCGTACCAAATATCCCCCGTCCCTGCTTTATCGTCCCACGCGGCAATGACTGTTAACCCTTTTAGTGCAATGGAGGATTCAAAAGGCTTTTTGACCCCCTTTGAGATTGAAACGGGTTTTCCAAAGGTCTTTCCCCCGTCGGTTGATCGGGCAAACGAAATTAAATGCGATAAAAAAAATCCAGGTTTTTCCTCGTGTTTCCAGAGGGCGGCGACATTCTGGCCTTCGATGGCAATCGAAGGGACCTGTCCGTTGGCCAGTTTGATGGGCGGGTCAAAATTAAATCCGCCATCAATCGAACGCATCAGCAGAATATCAGCGGCATTTTTCCATGTGATGACGACGGTTTGACCGTTGATCGTTATCGTGGGAGAATGAGGATCGGATGAACCTGGGGAGAGATTGAGTATCGTTAACGGATCCGTCGAAAATTCCAACGAGGTGTTTTCTGTTGCGAGAAGTTCTGAAACATTCAGCTGTGCAAGGGGCACACCAGGATGAATAAAGGACAAAACAAGGACCAGACCCAAACCTAAAATTATTTTTGAAGATGGATTACTCATTTGCACTGAAAACTCCGCCTTTCTCGTTTAGTGGTCGTCATTGTATCAAGAAACCTTTAATTTTCCTATCATTCGATTAAGGAGATCTCATTTCAAATGCCTCTATTTCGCTGCGCTTGCAATTAAATCGGGGCACAAATGGATTACAGCCGATCGCGGGTACGCCCAAGTTCTCCCGTCTGAACTTTCGACATCCCCTTGAATAACACCATGAAAACTGTCAAGACTTTGGGGAATCCCTTAGTGAGGATGGGTTATAAAGACCCAAGCCTTGTATGCTGGCAAGCCTTGAAAGAAGGTATCCGCCGAGCGAAAGACTCGCTAACGGATGAAGAGATTCGCGACGCTGTAATAAGGTGGGCCCCATTGTCTAGACAGGTAACCATTGAAAAGAAGATGCTTAATATCCGAATTGGCAGCCTGACAAGCGATGATCTTGAAAGAGTCAGGATAACGTGGAATGAAAAATTTCGATTATGAGTGCCGTTCTAAAAAGGAATCGTTACGACTCGCTCAAAATCTCTTTTTGAATCGTTTCCCAGTTGAAAGAGAAATGATCGGGAGAAAACGGCGTCTGCCCGATTGGCGCATTTTCCAAAAAATGAGCACCGACACTCTCTTTGCGTGTTTTTGCAGCAAGGATTAACGCAGCCGAAACCATCAAGAGATTTCGCGTTTCTAACGCCAGTCTCGAACCACACGATATCGAGAAGACCCATTCAAACGCCTTGAGCTGCTTTACTGCACGATCCAAAGAGGCACAAGAACGAATAATCCCCACATCGTTCCACATACACGCTTTCATCTGCGCTTGCACAATCTCGTATGCCTTATTTTCCGGCGAAGGCGGCCTATTCTCTTGTCCCAAGGGTTTCAACTGAGGAGACAATAAATAAGGCTGCGCCTCCTTCAAATCTTCCCCCACACGCGCGCCAAAAACCAATCCCTCCAGCAATGCATTCGAGGCCAATCGGTTCGCGCCATGCACACCCGTTGCAGCCACTTCTCCGGCTGCCCATAATTGTTTAATATTGGTTCTTCCCGAAAGATCGGTCTTGACCCCGCCCATCATGTAATGCGCTGCAGGTGCAATCGGAATCAGATCACGGGTGATATCAATACCCCATTCCAAACAAGTCTTATCTATTGTTGGAAACCGCTCCCGAACAAAGTCAGCGTTTAAGTGCGTGATATCCAGATAAATCGCCTCTCCGCGACGCATCTCGTTCCAAATCGCGCGCGTCACAATATCACGCGACGCCAATTCCGCATCGGGATGATACGCGCTCATAAACCGTTTTCGTTTGGCATTGCAAAGAGACGCCCCTTCCCCTCTCATCGCCTCAGAAAGAAGAAAAGGAACCCCGTTCGGCAGAAACAAAGCAGTCGGATGAAATTGAATAAACTCCATATCAGAGACCGTCGCACCTGCGCGAAGCGCCATTGCAATCCCATCCCCGGTCGCAACGGCAGGATTCGTCGTCCGCGCAAAAACTTGCCCAACCCCTCCCGAAGCCAATACAACGCCTCTCGCAAAGAAAGGATAAATCATTCCTGCTGGATCGAGCACAAAAACACCTCGACAGACCCCATCCTCGACAATTAAATCAATCGCAAAATGGCTCGGAAGTAATGTGAGATTGGAATTTCCCTTTGCTCGCTCCACCAATGTGCGAATCAGCTCCGCCCCGGTGGCATCCCCTTTTGCCCGAAGAATGCGCCCCTTACTGTGCGCGCCTTCTAACGCGGTCGCAAATTGAGACCCAATTTTATCAAAACGCGCACCCCACTCAATCAGTTCTAAAATGCGTTTAGGGCCTTCCTCAACCAATATCCGAACGGCTTCTGGATTGCAAAGCCCATGTCCTGCGTCCACGGTGTCTTGATAATGTGACTCGATATCGGATTCCTCTTCGTTTAGCGCTGCGGCGACACCGCCTTGCGCTTTTTGTGAAGCCGATTCGTGTAAGTCTCCCTTATTGAGAATTACGACACGGCCATAACGAGAGGCTGAAAGTGCTGCGCGAATTCCCGCCACACCGCTTCCAATAACAAGAAAATCGGTTGTTTGATGAAAATATTGGCTCACTGATTACTTTTTTTGAAAAAGGCCGAAGGGGTTTTCTCCGCGTATTTCAACGAGCCGGGGCGGCTCCTCCACGCTAAAAACAAAAAGGGCGTTCCCCGATTGACGCACAGAAGCGGTCAAGGGATCCCCTTTCCGAATTCCTTCCCAAGTCACTTGCGCAAGGGTTACATCCGGGCGCATCTCCATCTGAAGGGGTCTCATCTTAATTTGAATCTCTGAAAAAGTCTTAAAGTCCTCGGCCATCACCTCTTTGGAAAAAGACGACCACAAAAATGAGGGATGCAGTGAAGCAGAAAATTGCGCCGCGTCTTTCTTTTCATATAAATTCGTTAGGGCATTTAATTCCCGTTCAATTGTTTTTGCCTTCATGGCAACGGGGGATTGTATTGTTGAGGAGGAGGCACAGCCAACAACAAAAACAGCGGCTAATAAAATGAAACAGGAGAAAGATGACGCGAGGCGTAAGAATCTGTTATGATGCATCGCTTTGGGCAAAAAGTAAAACATGCCCGATTATAGTGGAAGTAATAACCAAGGTCAAACCCAAGAAGGAGTCTTGAATGTCGCGTGTCGTAAAGAAACGAAGAAAAAAGATGAGAAAACATAAGTACGAGAAGATGATGAAGAAACTGCGACACAAGAATAAGTAGGCGGAACGGCCACCTTGCGGTGGGGCGGGAGTGACAGCTTCCCCGCAGGGCACGCTGCCCTCGCAGGGCACGCTGCCCCGTTGGTCGCTGTAAAAGTCTCGGCGGGCATCGCGCCCGCCGACGATCTTTCCCAACTGGAAGAGATCCCCTTTGAACAACCGTTTCAAAATTGGCGTTGTCCTCGCTGGACATGGAAGCCGCAACAAAAAGGCCATTTCCCAATTTCAGGAAATGGCCGCGCTTGTTTTTCAATCACAAGATCAAATAGGGGAGTTCGGCTTTTTAGAATCGGCGTCTCCCTCTATCGCAGAAGCCATCGCTCGCGCAATCGCAAAAGGGGCAACCGCCATTGTCGTATTGCCCGCCCTGCTAAACGCAGCACACCATGTCAAAATTGACATTCCCATTATCATTCAAGCGGCAAAACAACAATACCCTGCCATTCCCATTTTATATGGCAGGCCGCTTGATCTGCATCCGAAAATTAGTGCGCTTTATCAATTACGAATCAGAGAAGCCCTTTTAGAAGACCCCGCCGTCAACGCGAAAGAAACGGCACTCATTATTGTGGGACGCGGCACGTCTGATTCCACCGCAAATGAAAATGTTTTGAAGTTAAAGCAAATGATGCAGAAAGAATTAAATTTTGAAACGATCTTGCATGGCTACACCAGCATTGCGAAGCCGCTTCTTCCAGAGGTATTACACGCGCTCCCTCATCGCACGATTTTGATTGCCCCTTATCTTCTTTTCGAAGGGGTCTTGGCTGGGAAAATAGCATCCGTTGCGCAATCCTTTCGGGAAAACAATCGTGATCGTCGTTTGATTGTCGCGCGAACACTCGGCTCTCATGCATTGGCACGAGACGCTTTTTTGGATCGTCTTCGTGAAGCCGTAGGCTTATTAGGGCACCTATTAGAGAATGAGGAGAATGCCAATCCCCATGAGGAAAAAGGCAAAGACACGACTTAAAATCAATGTGTCAATCCGATGCGAGACGATTGCACCAATTGGCGCAGTTAGCGCTCCAACAATGCCAATAAGCAGCGCAGTTTGTGGCATAACATACCCAAAAGTGATGTCGGAAAGAAATTGCCGCCCCTGAACAATAAATCCAATCGTCCCAAAGAAGGCAATAATCACCCCAATCGCGGAAGAAGTTCCAACGGCAATTTGAGTTCGCCGATGGAGAAGTAGCACCAAAAGAGGAACCGATAGTGTTCCACCGGCAATGCCTAAAAGAGAAGAGATGGTTCCAATCAATAGACCGCCAATGACATAAACGACCCATCTCCATATCGCGGAGACCCCTCGCTCCTCTCGCTCTGGAAGGCGAAAAAACATCATCACGGCAACAGCTATTTCCAAAAAACCGAAATAACGTTTCAATAATGGGCTCTCTATTTTTCCAGCCAGATCGCTTCCAATCAGGGTGCCAATGACAATGAACGGAGCAATAGCATAAAGCGCCTCGAAATCAATTGCATTTTTTTTATAATGGGTAAAACTGCTGGAAAGTCCGGTGAAAATAATCGCGGCCATGGAGGTGCCGATTGCAAACTTGGCCGATTCGGGGCCCATCCCAGAAAGCTCAAACGAAAAGATCAGCGCAGGCACAATCACAACGGCCCCGCCAATCCCAAAGAGTCCCGCTAAAAGTCCGGCAACCGCGCCGATGGATCCTAATAGAATATACTCTGACATTAAAAAGAAAGTTTGCCTTCTTTAGAAACAATCATATCGGAAACATTCAGACGCCGGCGAATATCCTCGATCGCGGAGGAAAAATCGGTAAAGATCGCTTTATTCAACCATAGATCCGTTAAATTTTTGGGATCGGGATTGGCATCCGCAACAATATACCCGCCCTCTACCTTCTCAAGCAAAATTTTAGAACTCATTCTGTTCATCCTATAAATAATTAGTGCCTAAAGGGAAATTCTATTTTTTGTCATTTCGACCAAAGGGAGAAATCTGTTAGATCAATGTTATCAAGCCCTTAAGATTTCTCACTTCGTTCGAAATGACAGAGAAAGAACCTTTTCGTTCAGCCACTCATTCGAAGTTAAACTGCAAAACGTCAAACCGCCTCATAGCGAATCAACACCACCGTAATATTATCTTTGCCGCCTCTTTTTTTTGCGGCGTTAATCAATGCAGAGACGCCTCGTGAAAGGTCGTCACGATTCTTTGTGAGCAGCATCTCGATCTCATCCTCATTGATCATATTCGATAATCCATCGGTGCAAAGAAGAAAAATATCGCCCGGCAACGCCTCCTGCCGAAATGTCTCTGGCGTAATCGCGGGTTCAACCCCAATGCCTCGACTAATCACTTTCTTGAGAGGATGATAATCCACCTCTTCTTGGGTAATCATCCCCCCGCGAAAATACTCATTGGCCACAGAATGATCCATCGTAATTTGTGTTAACACCTCGTGCCGATGAAAGTAAACACGACTATCCCCCGCATAGCCAATTTGCACCTCTTGCGGATAAACGAGCATTGCAACCACGGTTGATCCCATACCCTTATAATCCGGATTTTTTTCTACGGTCTCAAAAATCTTTGCATTGGCATTGGTAATGGCTTGGGTTAGCGAAGCAAAGTCGGCCAAAAAAGAGGCCGACTTGTTCTCTCGGATCAAGGATTCAGAAATCGTATCCACCGTAATTCTACTTGCAACTTCTCCGGCAGGCCGTCCGCTCATGCCGTCCGCCACAATCACCAAATTGGCTTCAGGAAAAAGACCAAGCAGATCCTGATTCTTTGCCCGAACCAATCCGATATCACTCAATCCTGCGATCGTGACATGCCCCATGTATTGCTGAACAGGATGCGGCCCCTCCTTGAGGTCTTGGTTTTCCATACGCTTCTTCCCAAAAAATCGAACCCCTAATATGCCGATTTCGTACAAAATAATCAGTGGAATCGCCATTAAAAACTGATTGAATAAATCTGGGGTTGGCGTTAAAACGGCCGCGATCAAAAAAGCGGCGACAATGGCATATTTTCTATGATGAACGAGAAAGGGCACGGTCAAGACTCCTGTTCGTGACAAAATGGCCATCACGACTGGAAGCTCAAAAATGAGACCAAACGCGAAGAGAAATTTGAGATTAAAATCAACATAAAGCGCAAGAGAAATTGCCGGAATAATTCCTTTTTGTTGCCCGTATGATACTAGAAATTGCAACGCAAAGGGAAGGGCTAGAAAATAACAAAAAGCCACCCCCAGATAAAAAGAAAGCGATCCAAGAATCAAAAACGGATACAATAAACGGCGCTCCTTCTGAAAAAGACCGGGGGCGATAAATCGCCATATCTCATAGATAATGACCGGAACCGAGAACGCAAGTCCCGCGAAAATCGCAATCTTAATGTCACTCAGAAAGACTTCGGCAGGAGAAAGAAAGACGAGGTTTTGATGCCCATTCGCAAGGGAAAGCGGTCTTTTTAGCCATGCCATAAGCCTGTCTGAGAAAAAAAACGCCACAACAAAAAAGGACAAAAGTGTAATGCCCGATCGCATGAAGGCACCGCGTAGCGCTTTGAGATGATCCCAAACCGGCATTTCAATCTTTTTTTTCGCTTGCATCGCCCCCCGAATCTGCCCCCTTCTCTTTTTTGTCTATTGTGCGAAATGTTTCTTCAACATCGTCTTGAATCGTTTGGGCGGAGTTCCGAAGCCGGTAAAACCAAACCCCTATCGTCCGTGCAGCCTCTGGTAATTGCTTCGGCCCTAAAACAATCACCGCAACAAAAAAGACGAGTGCTAATTCCAGTATGCCAATTCCAAACATAAGAACCTATGATGCGCCTAAATTAGTGCCTGAACGGAAACTCCAACTTTTGTCATTTCGACCAAAGGGAGAAATCTGTTCCCTCTTGATCAAGTCCTTAAGATTTCTCACTCCGTTCGAAATGACAGATTTCGTTCGGACCGAAGTTATATTGAAGGACGATCGCGTCTTCTTTTGGAGAATGATAATAGTTTTTGCGAATCCCGATTTGATAAAAGTGTAATTTTTGATAGAGCGATAAAGCCTGCACATTTGCAGCGCGCACCTCTAAAAATATCTTCGAAATCGCCCTCCCGCGCCCGATTTCTATCATCTTTTCAATGAGCCGTTGTGCAATGCCTTTTCTCCGATAGAGACCTGCGACGGCAATATTCATCAGATGGAGTTCCCCGACGACCTCCCAGAAAAAGAGATACCCAATCACCTGATCATCCGATCTTGCAACATAAGAAAAGGACAAGGGATTATCAAAAAACTCCGAATAAAACATTTCTTTTGTCCACGGCGAAGAGAAAGAAGCCTGCTCAATCGTGATGACCTCCTCTAAATCAATCGCCTCCATTTTCTCAAACAGGATTTCTATCGTCAGCATTTTACCGAGTCCAATCATTTTTAATCTGGATTGTGTGCAAGTAAACAGGAACAATTTCTTCCGCCGATTGCAGCCCCTTACCGCTGATCCATTGCAATCGTCCCATTTCCGCCACACAGGAGGCAAGCGGACTTTGCAAACCCATTGTCGGAAAGTGTGCTTCCCCCTTGAAATCTTTTATGATCTGATCCCGATAGATTCGCGCCCCGTCTCCCGTAAATAATGCGGAACGCTCATGGCCGATTTTATCCAAGAGGGTTTCCAATGGATCGCAGGCATCAGCAGTCAGCCGATTGGGCGCTTCATCCGATGAGGAACCCAATGTAGAAAATGATGCCCAGTAGACTTCACCCTTTCGCGAGGGAATGATCGGGATAATAGTCGCCTGCGTATTACAAAATGGAAAAGCCATGGCTTCCAGCGTGGAAATGGCAATCAGTGGCAGATCGCGTCCAATCGCCAATCCTTTTGCGGTTGCGACGCCCGCACGTAAACCCGTGAATGAGCCGGGGCCTATCGAAACAGCAATGGCGTCTAAGTCGGACAGCGTTGTTTGGGACGCTTTAAGGAGTCCATCAATTAAAGGTAAGAGACCTTCGGTCTGTTTTAATTCCAACGAGACACGGAACTCCGCGATGAGACGGGTTTCATCTACAAGTGCAACGCCGCAAAATCCCGTGGCGGTCTCGATTCCTAAAATTTTCATTTGACGCACACTTTAACACATGACTAACCCCAGTAACCATTTCGATTTGACTCCCAAGAACAGAGATAGAAAACTATAGTGGACCCCAACACTTTCCAGTAAAATACCATCAACTTAAGATGGTT
>JBBTIN010000060.1:0-1306 GCA_038059935.1 Nitrospirota bacterium | reverse complement strand
CGTGCTCGCCCACGTTGCCTACGCCTTGCCGCCGGTGACCCGTGAAGTCAGGGCCGCGAATGCAAAAGTTCACATCAACATGCGGTTCAGCGCCAAGCAGCGAGTGTTTCTCGATTTTGTCCTCCAGCATTACATCACGGTCGGCGTGGAAGAACTCGACCAGGAAAAGCTGACCCCGTTGCTCCTGCTCAAGTACCACAACTCACTCACGGATGCCATGACCGATCTGGGTGGCCGGCCCGAAGAGATCAACAAAGTCTTCGCAGGTTTCCAGCAGTATCTTTATCAGCAATCGAAGGCGGCCTGATTGCCACAACGAGAAAGGGCTAACAACCGCATCCCCCTTATAATATCGTTCAAACCGAAAGAATCGGAAGCGCCGCCTTCCTAATTTGTATTGAAAAAGGGGGCGAGCAAAAAGGCTCCCCGTCTATTTGCACTGGAACTGATTCTCCCGCGGAAATCTTGATATCGGTTTCAAAAGAACGATTCACATCCCAACAAAAATCGTAGCAATTTAATCCCGCCATCAGTCCCGATAAACACCACGAAAAACGATTGCGATGGGATGTGGCAATGAGATTGAATTTGCCATCCGTCGGATCGGCCTTTCGGGTCACCCCCCCAACACCAAACGAACCGATATTCGCAACGACCGCGCTGGGAAAGTCGCCATGGATCTGACCCGATACGATATTAATATTAGGAAAAGAATAAGTCGCGAATGTTCGCAGCGTCTCGATAACATAACGGGGTATCAGCCACGAGCCCAGATAGCGCGAGCGGATGGCCGCCACCGCATGAATCACCGCGCCATCAAGCCCCGCGCCTAACCAAAGCAAAAAGACCGCAATCGCGGCGTCGTTCTGAAATACAACGCCAACATCGATGAGGCGTTTTTTTTCCGAAACGACAGCGTGTGCCGTCTCTGAAAAAGAGCGCGGAAAACAAAGCGCGCCAGACGCGACATTACCGGTTCCCATGGGGATCAATCCCACCATCGGCAAAATCGTATTGGGTTTTGCATTTAGAATGATCGGTCTGGAAACGCGATTGAGCGTTCCATCGCCGCCCATTGCAATGACCGCATCGGAATTCAAGATGGCCTGATCGAGCAGATCATCGTGGGGATTGGCTGTTGTGAAATAAGTTTCTGGTGTGATTCCAAATTCGGCAAAGGCTTTGAGCAGATGGGGTAAAATAACGACGGCCTTCCCGCGTCCGGCAACGGGATTTGCAACAATTAAAACACGATTTACTTTTTGAATAGACATATTTTTGCTATCACAAAACCCCTGACCGATCC
>JBBTIN010000059.1:0-12381 GCA_038059935.1 Nitrospirota bacterium | reverse complement strand
CCCATTATGATCTATCCGCTCCCATCCCGGTAACCTTTAATTTGATCTATAACGAGGCCTTGTTGCGTGGTGCGCAACATGCTATACTTAACGCATGATTCAATCGTTCCGACACAAAGGGCTCCGGAAGTTCTTTGAGTCGGGAAGCGCGGCGGGAATACAACCGCACCATGCCAAGCGACTGCGGATGCTTTTAGCAGCCTTGGATACGGCCCTGAATATCGAGGACATGAACGTTCCGGGGTTTAGACTGCATTCTCTGAAGGGATCGGAACGCGGTCGGTGGTCGGTGTGGGTAAACGGTAACTGGCGGTTCACTTTTGAATTCAAAGACGGACACGCCACCGTCTTGGATTATGAGGATTATCACTAATGGCTATGCACAATCCACCCCATCCCGGGGAGTTCATCACTCAGGTCTATCTAGAGCCTAACAACCTGAGTGGCCGAGAGTTGGCAGTAAAGCTTGGCGTGGTCGCTTCGACATTAAATCGTATTCTGGTGGGCTCCAGCCGCATCAGTCCCGAAATGGCACTGCGTCTCTCCAAGGTGATCGGACGTTCTCCTGAGAGTTGGCTTGCTATGCAGAGCAACCACGACCTCTGGCAAGCGAAACAGCATCTAAAACTCGACAATATTGGAAAGATACGACTAACGGCGGCCTAACCCGACATTTATCTATACGCGATGTTCTTATGGTTGGTGTGACGTTTGGACTTTATCCAGCGTACAAGGCTTCACGATTAGCCCCAGCAGAAGCCCTACGTTCGGAATAGGGGCGCACGGTTGCGCGCCCCCACAAAAAACAAACTAATTGATCAACTTCGTCGTTAAAGCAATCTCAACGCCGGCCAATGCTTTAGAAACCGGGCAACCCGTGCGTGTTCCCTCGGCAATCTCTGCAAACTTGACATCAGAAATCTCCGGAACCACTGCTTCGCAAACGAGTTCGATTTTGGTAATCCCAAAACCCTCGCCCACTTTTTCTAAATAGGCTTTCGCGGTTGTAGACACTTTCGTTGCCGTAAAACCGTTTTTGCCAAGGCCCGCGGAGAGCGCCATGGAGAAGCACCCTGCGGAGGCCGCGGCAATCAGCTCTTCCGGATTTGTGCCTTCTGCCGACTCAAAACGTGAGGCAAACGAATAGGGGCCGTTGTAAGCGGTGCCAACGTTCATCGTTCCATTTCCTTCTTTTAATGTTCCATTCCAAACTGCTGTTGATGTTCTAACTGCCATTTTGTTCTCCTTTATTTTAATGATTATTTAATGGGCGCGACAAGACGCGCAAAACGTCGTTATTGTGGGGTGAGACCGCACCTTTTGTCAATCCTCGGTCGTGGGTGAATTTGAAAAGTGATCTGTCATTCCTGCATGTTTCTGGCAGGAATCTCTTATCATAAAACCATAGATTCCCGCCTAAAAATTGCGGGAATGACATGTTTATATAAAATTCACCCACGGCCCAATCCTCCGAAATTGCTTTCCCTCTTTGTTCTTTTGTCTTTCTCACCGATTCATGGAGAACCACTTTGTTAGGAGTTTCTGCTTTTTCGCTGTAAAAGTACTTTTTTTCCATTGAAGTGCAACCTTCCTGATCATCTCCGCTTGCGTTGGGTAAGGATGAATCGCATTTAAAATGGTGTGAAGTCCAATCTTGGCTGTCATGGCAAGGGTGATCTCGCTGATCATCTCCCCCGCCCGCGCCGCAACCCATGTCGCACCTAAAATTTGATCCGTCCCCTTTCTGAGATGGACGCGTAGAAATCCTTCTTCCTCTCCATCCAGGATGGCACGGTCTACGTCGGAACACTCGCAAGTAAAGGACTCCACGGGAATCCCCCTGGCGATTGCCTTCGCTTCCGTGAGTCCGACATGAGCAATCTCGGGTGAGGTATAGGTACACCAAGGGATAATCATGGAATCGGTGCTCGCTAAGCCGAGTCCAAAGGGGTGAGGAAGGAGGGCGTTTTGAATCAGAATCCCGGCCATCTTGTCTGCAACATGGGTGAACTGATACGGAAAGCAAATATCACCCGCCGCATAAATAGAGGGGTTCGTGGTCTGAAGAAATGCGTTCACCACGACACCGGTTTTGTCATGATAGTGGACACCCGCCTTCTCCATACCTAAGCCCTCTACGTTGGGAGCGCGTCCTGCCGCAACAAAGATTTCATCCACAACACATGTTTTCTCTATTTTGTCTTCCTCGTAGTGGATGACCTTTTCTTTGCCGGAGGAGGAAACGCGAATCATGTTGGCATTAAAAATGAAGGCGACCCCGTCCTTTTTCATCTGCGCGTAAACCCAACGGGCTGCGTCCTGATCCTCCCGCGGCAGAATATGATCTCCTTTTACAAAGAGAGCAATTGCACTGCCAAAGCGGGCAAAGCTCTGGGCCATCTCACATCCAATAGGGCCTGCTCCAATGACGGCCATTTTCGGCGGCAGATCCGTGAGCGTGAAAAGGGTCTCGTTTGTTAGGTAACCGACTTGGGCCAGGCCTGGGATCAAAGGGATATGCGCTCGGGTGCCCGTGCAGATCGCGGCTTTTTTGAAATTTAAAACTTTTCCATCTACCTCTATTGTGTTAGATCCAGTAAAATGTCCCTCTCCAAAAAAAACATCAATTCCCATTTTTTTGAACCGATGGGCGGAATCGTTCTGGCTAATACGGGCACGCAGTTTTCGCATCCGTGCCATGACGGCGCCAAAATCGGTTTTCAGCCCGTCAGGGAGGGTGAGGCCAAAGGCATTGGCGCGACGAGCATCCGCCCAAACGCGAGAAGCGGCAATAACCCCTTTGGATGGCACACATCCAACATTCAGACAATCTCCTCCCATCCATCGCTTCTCGATTAAAGCCACTTTGGCGCCAATCGCCGCGCCAATCGCTGCGGTAACAAGACCGGCAGGTCCGGCCCCAATGACAACCATCTGATATCTTGCTGTAGGCGTTGGATTGATCCAATCGGCCGGATGGACGTTATCAAGCAGTTCACGATTGAAATCATCTTGTGGCAGCATTGTCGTGGATTCAAAATCGCTATGTAATGGGCTCATGACCCTTTCTCCTTATTTCGCGACGGACGCTCCGCTTCCCCAGAGCGTTTCGAGTCGGCTATCGCGTCCGCAGGACGTTCGGTAAAATTTGTATCGGACTGGATTCTTTTTATGATAGTGCTGATGATATTCCTCTGCCGGATAAAACTGCGATGCTGCGACGATTTGTGTGTAAATCTTTCTAAATTGCTTTGACGCTTCTAATGTTTGTTTGGATTGTTCCGCACTTTTTTTCTGTGTGTCCCCCAAGTAGAAGATCGCGCTCCGGTATTGGTTCCCATGATCGCAAAACTGTTGATCTTTGACCGTAGGATCAATGTTACGCCAGAAGCGATTCAGGAGCGTATCATAACTTATTTTCTTGGGATCAAATATGACTAAAACGGCCTCGGCATGTCCGGTGCCTCCAGCAGAAACTTCATCGTATGTGGGGTTTTCTTTTTTTCCTCCGATATACCCAACGGATGTTGAAACAACGCCGTTTAAGTCATCGAGGGCATGTTCCATACACCAGAAGCATCCTCCCGCAAAGATCGCCTTTTCGGTAGAAACGGATTTCGCTTCGCCCGGGTCTCCCATCTGGGCTGCATCTACTGGGCGTGTGAGTAGTAAAATGGCTGACAGGATCAGTACCCCATAGGCACAAAGTTTTATTTTTATCGTCATGACATGCTCCTTTCCATCTATTCCATTAGAAAATAAAAACAAGAGAAAAATCCCACCACATTTTTGTGACCTTTATTATAGTAGAGTGACTCTATCTTTAGAAGACAATCGCTGCGACAGCAAACAATTTAAACTCTTTTGACAGAAAGGATAGCACATGATGATGATCACACGCCGATTATTCCTGAAAGGGGGGGTAGCCGTGCTCCTTGCACAGCTGCTCCCACGTATTGGTTTTGGAGCAGAGCCAAAAATGAAAAATGACATGATCGTCAAGATTCATCGCTCTAAAGATGCGTGGAAGAAACTTTTACCAGCGGAGGCGTTTCGTGTTTTGCGTGAGGAGTCAACCGAGCCGCCGCACACCAGCCCGTTCTTAAAGAATAGGCAAAAAGGGCTTTATGTTTGCGCAGGATGTGATCTGCCACTTTTTATGTCCGAAACAAAATATGAAAGCGGTACGGGCTGGCCCAGTTTTTACGCCGCGATTACAGATCACGTCGAAACGAAAAGGGACTTTCTCCTTTTCCTTCCACGCACGGAGTATCACTGCGCCCGTTGTGAAGGGCACCAGGGGCATGTCTTTAATGATGGCCCACGGCCCACAGGAAAACGATATTGCAACAACGGGGTTGCGCTAAAGTTTATCCCTGAATAGACGAAACCGTTTTGAACTTGCGGTAGGCCACCGGCACAAGAGATAAAAGACCCAATAACACAAACGCGCCTAATACTTGAGGTGAGGCAATATCTTTAAGCGTGTTGATGGTTCCTAATTGACTGCCCGCATGGCTAAAGACAAAACTTCCAGGAATAATTCCAAGTGCCGTTCCGAGAACGTAAGTTCCAATGGGAATGCGCGTTAGTCCCGAAGCCAGATTGACGAGAAAGAAAGGAAAAAGCGGAATAAGGCGGAGCGTCAGAAGATAGTAAAAAGAATTTTCAGAAAATCCGGCTTGAAGCGATTCTAGTCGCTTGCCCATTTTTTTCTCGATCAGATCGCGAAAAAGATATCGGGCAGAAAGAAAGGCAAGTGTTGCACCTGCCGTGGCCCCGATATTGACATAAAGCGTTCCAAATAGACTTCCAAAAAGAAACCCACCGACAAGTGTGAGGATCGCGCCTCCCGGCAGCGATAAGGCCGTCTGAAGCGCGTAGACGACGACATACAAAATAACAGCCTGATCATAATGCGACTCCGTGAAAATTTTCAAGGAGTCTTTACTTTCTTTAATTGCAACAAGAGTCAGATATTGCCCCAGATCAAAATAAAAAAAACAGCTCACTCCCAAAACAAACAATCCGAGAACAAGAACCTTTCCGATTGGTATCTTTTGATTTACCATGAATGCAGTCGTCCTATGGTTTCATGCTACGGTTTCATACTATGGCTTCTAAAAACAATGTCGCCATAATAGGCCGTCGCCTTCTCACCGGTATTATCCGTATCGAAAACGCGCCAACAGATGGGATCGAATCGCCATCGGCCCGGCTGGCAAGAACCAAAATGCAGAAGATTAAAACACTCGGATTAAAAGAATTGTTGCGTTCCAAAGCTGACTCCTATTCCTTTGTCTAAATCGAAACCATAAGCAATATCAAAACGCAGATTGAGCCGATGTGATAGCCTAAACAAAATATCAGTAAAGTAACTCCTGTGTGTAATGGGGGTTATATAAAAGTTGTGTCTGGGTGGGGGATCGGGGTTGTGACATGCTCCGCATTGCTTTCATCTTCGATAATCTGCCACAATTTAAAGTATGAAAGCGATTTGTTCCCCAATCAAACGTCTTTTTTTGCTGCAAGGCACACTCATCGCCTGCACGCTTCCTTTCACAACCAATCAAGTCGCCATTAAAACTTCCCCTCCCGCCTGCTGCAAAAAGCCCTGCCCATCAGGACGATCTGATGAAGAAGCGAAAGTCATCTGCAATCTCACAGTCATCTCGCAAAACGCCTCTGGTTCCATTCAGACCGAAAGATCGCTCGAAAAACAAGGCCTCGCCGCTCTGCCCGATTCTTCTCAAATTTTCCGAGTTGCTCCTCCAATCGCCCTGATCAAAAAGGTTCATCAAAAATCCCCTCCACAGATACCATCGTACATCCTTTTTCACCATCTTTTAGTCTAAACGCCTAAACAATTCAAATCGTTTTTTGCCCGTGTGCAGTAAGGCGGAACGTCCGCTGCGGATTGTACACGGATTGATATGGATGGAGGCGTTTATCATGAAGATTGGAAAAGGGATGATCCTGCTATTTTTAAGTTTCGTATTCACCAAAGCGACCCCGCTCTTTGCGCAAGATGCGAATCCTCCCTTGCTCCCTGCGCTGGTTGAAACGGCCATTCAAAATAATCCCGAATTAACAGCGATGAGGCTCTCACGCGCCGCCGCAAAAGAACGCATCAAACAATCCCTCTTTTTGGACGATACAGAATTGGTTTTAGCCCAACTCGATATTCCAAGTGATGGCAATCTGGGTCGTGCCCACGGAACACAAATTGGCATTGAACAGCGGTTACCGTATTTTGGCAAACGCACGTTAAAACAAAATATCGCAACCAAAGAGGCTGAAATGGCCGACTCGGAATATCAAGAAAAAGTGGCGGAGATTATAGCGGCAGTTAAATCCGCTTATTACCAACGCGCTTTCCTCTCACAGACGATTTCACTTCATCGAGAACATCAGACGCTTTTATCCGAACTGCTTTTAATCGTAAAAAGACGATACGCCATTTCGCAATCGTCACAGCAAGAACTTTTGAAGGCCGAAATTGAACAGGCAAAACTACATAACGAAACTTTCTCTTTAGAACAGGAAATGCACTCGGCCACCGCCGCACTCTACACCCTTCTCAATGACCGGGAAAATCATGGCCTACTTAAAATAGAACCCGTTCCATTTCAGCGGTTTCTCCAAGCCATCGAGACATTAAAAGAGATCACACGAAGTCTGAGTCCACGATTAAAAAAAGCAAAACGGCTTGTTGAAAAAAATCAGCAGATAAGCCTGCTCGTCAGGAAAGAATCAAAGCCAGATTTCATGCTGGGACTCTATTATGAAAATCGTCATACAGAAGAAGACCATTGGATGGCCATGGGCAAAATGACGCTCCCATGGCTTCGTGCAAAAAAATATCAAAGCAAAAATACAGTAGCCCAATTAGACGCCGAAGCGGCTAACGCCAATTATCATGTTATTGAAAATGAAACCCTCTTGGAAATCAGCACGCTTTTTAATGAAATCAAGGCAGCAGAAAATCAGATCTTAAACAACAAAAATGAACTGATTCCTTTGGCATTACAGGCACTTGAATCGGCACGCATCGGCTACCAAACCGGAAAGAACGATTTTCTAAACTGGATTGACAGCGAACGCACCCTGCTTGATCTTCAAATGGAACAAGCCATGCAGCAAATGCTGTTTCAGCAAAAAATAGCGACACTCGAACAAATCATCGGAAAGGAGATTTCCCAATGAAATTGAATTTACACGATCATCTTCTGCTTGGCCTCTTATGCGCGCTCTTCTTTCTCACCAGTTGTAATCAGGAGAAGGCTCAAAAAGAAACGCTTCACAAAACGCATAACACGCTTCCCACCAGCGAAATCGGCGCGTTCTTAATCGGTATCTCATTTGATCCCAATCCACCGCATCGCGGCAAAAATAAAATCGAAGTGATGATCATGTCCAAAAAAGGATTCACACCCATTCGTCCCAATAAAATTGAAATGACCGCCGTTATGTCGGCAATGGGAACCATGTCGGAAATGCAGTCTCATGCAAAAATGGCATGGCAGCCCGAAAAGAAATCGTCTCTCGGCGAATTGTTAATTGGTATGGACGGTACATGGACATTGACCGTTCATTTTGTCCCGGCCGATCATCAGCCGGCACATCAATCCCGATTTAAATTGCTCACAAAAAGCCCCGACCTCGTTTTTTTAGGCGGCGAGATCGGAGGCGTTCAGACCAATCTTCCCTCCACAAGCGAAGTTTCAACCGTTGGCGAAGACAAAACGGGAACCGTTGTGATTTCACCGGAGCGCCAACAGTGGATCGGGGTCACAACCGACTTCGTTGAAATCCGACCCCTCACAAAAAAAATAAGGACAACCGGTCGGGTGACTTACAATGAACGAAAACGCGCCGAGATTTCTCTCAAATTTTCAGGTTTTGTCGGCGATGTTTTTGCCGATTTTGTTGGAAAGCCAATCGTAAAAGGCACAACACTTTTTACCATCTACTCTCCTGATTTATCCGCAGCCATTGGCGAATATATCAGTCTCTTGTCGGCCAGCAAAACAGAATCGTCTCCGCAACCATTGCGCTGGGATGCGATGACAAAAACGGCAAGGCAAAAACTACTTCTTTGGAACATCACAAAAGAACAACTCGATCAGATCATACAAAACGACAAGCCGGACTTGGAGTCCCCGCAATATTTTCCCATACGCGCACCGGTAAGCGGCGTGGTTGTTGAGAAGCAAATTGTTCGCGGCTCTCCCATCACGGCCGGACAAATTTTATATCGCCTTGCTGATCTTTCCACAGTTTGGATTGAATCGGCCATCTTTGAATCAGAGATGCCGCTTATGCGGGTCGGACTGCCTGTTAGCGTTAAGCCGACGGGACTTCCCAATACCGTCATTGAAGGCGCGGTCTCTTTTATCGCCCCGCTGCTCAATCCAGAAAGTCGCGCGGGGGCAGTGCGCATCGAAGTTCCAAATCGTCAAGGAAAACTGCTACCGGAAATGTCGGTCACGGCAGAAATAAACATCGCACTGGGAGAACGATTGAGCGTGCCCAAAGAAGCGGTCATTCATACCGGCGACAAAACAATGGTCTTTGTCGCGCTTTCGGAGGGACGGTTTTCTCCCCGATGGGTTACGATCGGACAAAAGGGCGATCCGTATTATGAAGTACTCTCTGGCCTTTCCAAAGGAGAAAAAGTCGTGACCAACGGAAACTTCCTAATCGCCTCCGCATGGCGGGGCGGCACCGGCCGCCAGCGGGATTGAGTCGCCACGTTGTGGCGCCTGACGGGGGAACGTCTTTAAGCATGGATTCCCCCTTATTTAAGGGGGAAGAACCCAATTCAGTATGGGGCAGGGGGGCAACGCCCCCCGACACTGGGCGCCTGAAGGGATAACAAAAAAATGATTGAAAAAATAATTTTGATAGCAGCACGACATCGCTTCATGACCGTCTTTATTGTTGCGGTTTTCGCAATTTGGGGCGGCCGATCTTTGTCCCAGATTCCGATCGATGCCATCCCCGATCTGTCTGACACACAAGTGATTGTCTTCACCGAATGGATGGGACGCTCGCCTGATATTGTGGAGGCGCAGATTACGTATCCGATTGTTTCACAACTACTTGCCACCCCCGGTGTCACGCGCGTGAGAGGTCAGTCCATGTTCGGGATGTCGTTTATCTATCTGGTCTTTCAGGACGACACCGATCTTTATTGGGCAAGAAGCCGCGTGTCGGAATCGCTGCAGACGCTCTCAAAAAATCTGCCCAACGGCGTGCGTCCCACAATCGGCTCAGACGCGACTGCGGTCGGCTGGGTCTTTCAATACGCACTTGTAGATGAATCCGGACATCAGTCCCTAGCCGATCTCACCGCGCTTCAAGACTGGACACTGCGTTTTGCGCTCTCGGCCATTCCCGGCGTATCCGAAGTGGCGCGCATCGGCGGCGCAGTACGGGAATATCAAGTAGACATTGATCCCAACCGATTGCTTGCGCATAAGATTTCTCTCTCCAACATTATCATGGCCATTCGAATGTCGAATCAGGATGTCGGTGGCGGCACGTTGGAAATTGCCGGACACGAATTTGCCGTTCGCGGATTTGGACGACTTTCTGGCATCACCGATATGGAAAAAATTCCGGTTGGTCTTTCTGAATCCGGCACACCAATTACCTTGAAAGAGGTGGCGCAAATTCAGATGGGGCCGGCGCCGCGCCGCGGGATTGCCGAGTGGCAAGGCAAGGGAGAAACCGTCGGAGGCATCGTGATGATCCGCCCCGGCCAAAATGTCGTGGATGCCATCTCCAAAATCAAGGCGCGCATTGCAGAGATCACCCCCTCACTCCCGAAAGGGGTGCGATTGGAAATCACGTATGATCGCTCCAATCTCATACTGGATGCGATTGATACACTCAAAAAGACATTGATTGAAGAGATGGTGATTGTGGCTTTAGTCATCTTTGTTTTTTTAGGCCATTTCCGCTCTGCGTTGATTCCGTTGATTGGACTACCGATTGCCGTTGTGATTGCGTTTATTCCAATGGGGGCGATGGGATTGACTGCGAACATCATGTCGCTTTCCGGCATTGCCGTTGCGATTGGCGCGATGGTAGACGCCACCATCATTATGGTTGAAAATGCCAATAAAAGGGTGTCAGAACAGGTGGCAACGCCAGAGTCGAGAGAAAATATTATTCTCGCAGCGCTTTGTGAAGTCGGCCCTTCGATCTTTTTTGCGCTTCTCATGATTACGGTTTCGTTTCTACCTGTCTTTTCGTTGGAGGCGCAAGAAGGAAAACTCTTTAAGCCCTTGGCGTATACCAAAACCTTTTCAATGGCGGCGGCGGCGATTTTAGCCATTACACTCACGCCCGCGCTTTGTGTCTGGCTCTGTCGTGGGGCGATTCCAAAAGAAGAGACGATCGGGTTAAATCGCATCTTACGAAAAGGCTATGAGCCTGTCGTGCGATGGGTCTTGCGGCATCCGAAGACTGTCGTTTTGATTGCGGCCATCATCACGATTAGCGCGTTACCTCTTTTTGGAAAATTGGGAAGCGAGTTTATGCCCGCGCTCAATGAAGGCGTCATTTTATATATGCCCACTGCGGCACCCGGCATCGGGTCAACCGAGGCTGCCAATGTGATTCATATTCTAGATCGGCAGTTAAAAACAATTCCGGAAGTCGTTACCGTATTCGGAAAGATTGGCCGAGCGGAAACACCAACCGACGCTGCGCCGTTATGGATGGCGGAGGTGGTTGTCACGCTAAAGCCCCAAGCACAGTGGGAGCGGATTCCTCGCTCAAAAGATAAAAATGAAAAGTCGTTTTTATCTTGGCTAAATGGCTTACGGCCGGATTCCCGGCCACTTCAATGGAACGAGTTAATTGCAAAGATGGACAAAGTCGTTGGGGTTCCCGGTATGCCCAACATTTGGTGGATGCCCATTCAGACCCGTACGGAAATGTTGGCGACCGGCATTCGGTCTCCGGTTGGCATTAAAATTTTTGGCCAGAATACGAATCAGATCGAGCAGACCGCCATTCAAATTGAACAGGTCTTAAAAAAAATGCCAGAGACATCTTCGGCCGTTGCGGATCGCCTAGGCGGCGGCAATTTTTATGATATCGCCATCAATCGGGAGTCGGCCGCGCGATATGCCCTCACCACGGGAGAGATCAATGAGGTCATTGAGACGGCGATTGGCGGTATGCCGGTTACGGAAATCACGGAGGGTCGCGCACGTTATGGCGTGCGTGTTCGATACGCGCGTGAATTTCGAGAGGAGCCGGATTCGCTTCGTCATGTACTGGTCACCACGAAAACCGGCGCGCAAATTCCGCTGACTCAAGTGGCTCAATTTAATATGAAAAGCGGCCCGCCGATGCTGCTTTCAGAAGGAGGTCAGTTGGTCGGTCTCGTTTTTATTGATCCCGGAAAAACACCGGTTGCCGATTATGTTGCGTTGGCAAAACAAGCGATTGCCGATCAGGTCACGCTTCCGACGGGCATGCGTCTGGAATGGGCTGGGCAGTTTACTTATTATGAACGCGCCAATCAGCGGCTCATGTGGGTCGTGCCGATCACGCTAGTCTGCGTGATTTTTTTACTCTATCTGAACACGCGATCAGCCATTGCAACGGGGATTATTTTGCTTGCGGTTCCTTTTTCTTTGGTGGGCGCGGCTTGTTTTTTATATTTATCGGGCTATCATCTTTCGGTTGCGGTATGGGTGGGGCTGATTGCGCTGATTGGGTTGGATGCGGAAACCGGTGCGATCATGCTGTTGTATCTGAATCTTTCGTATCGGGATTATATTCAAAACGGATCGCCAAACGGTTTGGCTGGGTTAAACGAAGCAATTGTAGAAGGCGCGGCCAGACGGATTCGTCCGAAGATGATGACTGTGGTTGTGATTTTGGCAGGATTGCTTCCGATTTTTTGGGCGGACGGATCGGGTGCGGATACGATGAGACGGATTGCCGCGCCGATGGTGGGTGGGATTGTGACGTCGCTTCTTTTAGAGTTGTTGGTTTATCCCGCGTTGTTCTTGATCTGGAAGAAACCAGCGGGCATTATCCGTTCTTATGATTGATAATATCTCACGCGATTTGATAGACATCTGCCCATGTATTTTTTGACCCTTCCAAATCGTGTTTTTTGGTTCTCGTCAAAGATTGCAGTACTTTTTATCACGCTGCTCCCCTTTATTCTCTTTGCCTCAAACGTGGCCTTTGCGTTGCCTCAATTTTCAATTCGATATGGGGATGAAATCTATGGAGGCAATCACGAAATCGCAGCGAATCGCTCTCCCTTCCCGATGGCCTCGTCTCCAACGCTATCCCCGCAGGGCACGTTGCCCCAGAATCGCATTCTCATATTGCAGAAGAGAGACG
>JBBTIN010000058.1:0-9238 GCA_038059935.1 Nitrospirota bacterium | reverse complement strand
TCACTGGTTGCCGCGCGCTGGGTCGTAAACCAACCGCCCGGCCTTTATGACATGATGGATGTCTTGGGGCGCAAGAAATCCTAATCTGCATTTGCGTGTGAAACTTCCAATAATAGATAAAGAAGACATCTATTTTATGCGGCGGGCATTGGCCTTGGCCAAAAGAGGTGCCGGGAAGACTTCCCCCAATCCAATGGTTGGTGCTATTATTGTCCAAAAAGGCCAAGGGCAACGTCTCCTGCGGGGGGAGCGTCCCCTGCGGGTGATCGGCGAAGGCTATCATCACGGACCAGGCATTCCCCACGCGGAAGCCGTTGCACTCGCCAATGCCAGTGAATCAGTCAAGGGCGCGACACTCTACACCAACCTTGAGCCTTGTTGTCATACAAAAAAAAGAACACCGCCCTGCACCGATGCAATCTTAAAAAGCGGTATCGCACGGGTGGTTGTTGGCATGAAAGACCCCAATCCGGCCGTCAATGGAAAAGGAATCCAAGTCCTTTCTGACGCAGGAATCGTCGTGCAAGCGGGTTTATTAAAAGACGAAGCAGAAGTGCTAAATGCGGGCTATATTAAATGGATCACAACCGGTCGGCCATTTGTGATCTTAAAAGCGGCGATGACGCTTGATGGAAAAATTGCCACAAAGACAGGGGCGTCTCGGTGGATTACGGGAGAGGCGGCCAGACGACAAGTTCATCAGCTACGATCTTCCGTAGATGCCGTAGTGATTGGAATCGGAACGGTTATTGCCGATGACCCGATGCTGATTTCCAATCTCAAAGGGCGCACCAATCCGTTGCGCGTTGTTATTGATCCTTGTCTAAAAATATCGCTTTCCGCAAAATTGATCACCTCTTGTCAGATTGCGAAAACGTTGATCTTGACGAACGATTCCGCGTCTTCAAGAAAACAAAAACAGATCGAACATCTGGGGGTAGAGGTTCGGCGATTTCCCTATCGAAAAGAGGGGATTCCCTTTGATGGCATATTAAAGACATTAGGAGAGATGGGTATTTGCAATCTCCTAATCGAGGGCGGGGGAAACGTCAATGGCCGTTCTTTGCGAGAAGGCGCTGTGGATCGCGTTATCTTTTATATTGCGCCAAAGTTTTTATCTGGAGACGATGCGAAGGCCGTTGTTTCCGGCAAGTCCATTTCTAGGTTAGAGGCTGCGATCCAAATTGCCGATATGAAAATTAGTAAAGTGGGCGGGGATATTTGCATTTCGGGAATGGTTCAAAAGAAGTAGTTCGGGGCTGAACGGAAACTCCAGTTTTTGTCATTTCGACCAAAGGGAGAAATCTTTTTTCTCAACGTTATCAAGCCCATGAGATCTCTCACTTCGTTCGAAATGACAGAGAAAGAGTCTTAATTAGGGGGAGTGTTAAATTAATGTTTACCGGACTGATTGAAGAGCTGGGGATTGTAAAGTTAATCAAGAAATCGGAAGAAGGTGTTCGTATTTCCATATCTGCCAGAAAAACACTCGTAGGTTTGAAGCCGGGAGCGAGTGTCGCCGTCAATGGCGTCTGCCTGACTGCTGCAACCATTTCAAAGACAGGCTTTTGTGCAGACCTCTTGCCGGAAACCATTCGGATTACAAACGTGGGCGATCTCGTCGTTGGAAAGCAGGCCAATCTGGAACGGGCAATGCATCAAAACGACCGCGTGATGGGACATCTGGTCTCCGGCCATGTGGAGGGGGTGGGACAGATTGAAGAGCGCGTTGTTCATGGAAATAGCCTTGCGATTAAAATTTCGATCCCTGCATCATTGCGAAAATTTTGTATCTTAAAAGGGTCTATTGCGGTGGATGGCGTGAGTCTAACGATTCAATCACGCTATCGGAAAGGTATCTCTATCGAGATCATTCCTCACACGGCAAAGATCACCACATTGGGGATTAAGACGGTTGGAGATTCTGTGAATCTGGAAACGGACTTCATCCGAAAATATATTGGACACCTCTAAAAACCGTCACGAGTGGCTCAAATGTAAGGTGTCATGGAATTACGGGGTCGGGGTGACGGTTAGTATCGCCACATCAGACCCTTTTTCAAACACAACGGTAATCCGAACCGTTAAGGGCGAATCCACGCCGCGTGATGCGGAAGTAACCAGTCCATTTTCATCAATCGTTGCAACAGAACTATCCGATGAAGACCATTGAACCCCGGTCGTTATGGCACGCTCTTTTTTATCAGAGTACCGTCCCATCAACGTAAATTGCCGCGTTTGCCCAGAAGCAACGGAAGTCTTTTTCGGCATGACTTGAACTTCAATCAACTCCGGAGCCGTCACGTTTAAACGCGCTGTTCCCTTTATTTTTCCTGAAACCGCCGTCACGGTTACAACACCCATCGCGTGGGTATCGGTGAGTCCCACCTGCCCATTAACCGTCGCAAGATTGGGGGATGACGTAGACCATTCCACCTGTGTTGGTAATGGTTTTTTTGTTCCATCTGAAAACAAACCTTCTGCGGAAAATGAGAAAGAACGTCCGGCGGCAACAGTCCCCTCATTTGGAATAACCCGAACCTCAATCAGCTCTGGCGGAGTCACTGTCAGTTTCGCCTTTCCAGTAATCCCCCCCGAAAGTGCGCTAATCATGACTTGTCGCGGCGTCTCCACATTCTTGATCAGTGCGGTGGCAAAACCATTCTCATCAATCGCTGCAATGGCGGGATTCGATGACTGCCATTGCAGAAGCTCGGATGTTAATACTTGGGTTGTGCCATCCGTAAATAAACCCGCCGCATGAAATGATTGCGTCTGTCCCGTGACAAAAGAGGCTTCTCCCGGGGTCAACTCAATCGCCATCAGTTCCGGCGGGGTCACAGTGATCCTAATGGTACTGACAATCATTTGCCCATCCGATTCGGGGAGGGAAGTCGCCGTTACCATAACGGTTTTTGGATTGATAATCCCTTTGCCAATCGCAGTGGCAACCCCTCCATCGCGGATCTCAAGCAAGAATGGATCTGCTGAACTCCATGTAATATCTGACGCAAGCGGTCGAGTGAGATCATCCGTAAAGGAACCAGTCGCGGAAAGTTTGAGACTTTGTCCCGCAGCAATTGAGGTTCGATCAGCGCGAATCTCAATCTTGGTCAGTTTAGGAATCATCACAGAAAGAACCGTGGTCGTGCGAGTCGTTCCAGAGGATGCGGTAATCACCGCTTCTCCCATTGACAACGCGGTTGCCAAACCGGTTATCCCCTGCATTGAAAGGATTGCTGGCTCGGAAGAACTCCATGTCAGATCAGACAGGATTGGCCGCGTCTCTCCATCTGAAAACTTTCCTTCCGCAGAAAATTGTAATCTTTTTCCAACAATGACGGTAGTTTGCTCAGGCACAATCCGAATGGACAGCAATTCCGGCGCGACAATCGTTAGGGGAACCGTGCTTTGTACCAAACCGGCGGTCGCAGTCATCGTTACCTTTCCGGGGGAAATGGCCGTGACCAAACCTGTTTTACGATCAATCGTTGATATCGCTAAATCCGATGACGACCAAATCAGATCAGCAGGCACCTTTTCCGTTCCATCAGAGAAATGCCCTCTTGCAGCAAGCGCCAATGTTTTTCCAACCATGATGACAGGGGCTTCTGGAAAGAGACGCATTGTGTTTAACTCGGCCTCCGTAACGGTGAGTTTCGCGGTATTTTTTATCGTTCCCAAATCCGCCGTAATCGTGACTGTTCGGGGCAAAAGCGCGGTCGCAAACCCGGTTACTGGATCAATTGTTACTGCCGATTGATCCGATGATGACCAAACGACGCCAACCGGCGATTGCCGCGTTTCATCCGTCAAAACGGTTTCCGCTTTAAATTGCACGGTTCTCCCAACGGCAACAAAGGGAATTGCCGGTGTGACTGCAAGTGTGGATATCTCTGGTGGCGTGACGGTTAACTTGGCCTTGCCGCTGATTTTTTCCAACGTGGCCGTAATCATGACCGCTTGAGAATTCTTCAGTCCTTTGGCAATGACCTTTGCAAGGCCTTCTTTATTGATCGTAACGAGAAAGGGGTCTGATGAAGACCATTTCACCCCTGTTGGAAGCGATTCTGTGGTGTCGTCTGTCAAAAGCCCTTCCGCCTTAAATTGCTGTACTTTGCCGGCAGCCACAAAGGGAATCGCGGGCGTGACGTCAATCTGGGTCAGCTCCGGAGGGGTAATCGTCATCTTTGCCTTTCCGCTGATTTTTCCCAAAGCGGCCGTGATCGTAATCGCACGTGGCTTTTCAACGCTCTTCGCGAACACTTTCGCCAACCCCTCTGCATTGATTGTGACGGCGGAAGGCTCTGAAGAAGACCAAACGACGTTCTCTTTCAGTACGCGCACAGCACCGTCGGTAAAAGAGCCTTCCGCGGAAAATAATTGCGTTAAGCCAGCGGCAACAAAGGGAATTGCAGGGGTTACCCGAATTTCCGTCAGATCAGCGGGGGTGATTGTCACCATTGTTGTTCCGGTTTGTTTTCCAAAATCAGCAGTAACTGTTACAGACCCGATGCCCAATCCTTTTGCCAAACCATTCTTGTCCACCGTGAGGATAGAAGGGTTTGATGAATGCCAAGCCACCTTGTCAGTCAAAGCCTCCGTGGTCTGATCCGACAAAATTCCCTCGGCAATCAACTGCTGTGTTTTTCCCGATGCGAGAGAAGCATTTCCCGGCGTCACTGCTATTTTTACAAGATTTGGCGGTGTAACGGTGATGGAAGCAGTTTGAGTTACATTGCCAACCGTTGCGGTAATGATGGCTGACTGCGGTTTCTTAACTTGCTTAGCCACGGCCGTCGCAACCCCATTCTTATTCATTGCGACCATCGAACTGTCTGACGATTTCCATGTCACAGAATCGGTCAAGGTTTCTGTCGTCTCGTTTGAAAAAAAGCCCTTTGCACCAAACGCATGAGAAAGTCCGGCGGGAACAGAGACATGATTCGGGGCGACTTCAATTTTTTTTAATAGGGGAGCGGAGACCGTGAGTTGAACGCCAGCATGAATGGTTCCCGAAGCAGCAGCAATGGAAGTGACCCCGGCAGAGAGTGCCGTGACCTGTCCAGTCGGACTAATGACCGCCACGTTTTTGTCCGATGATGACCACAAAACCCCGAGTGTCAAATCTTGAGATAGGCCGTTTCCCATGATCCCGGCCACAGTGAACGCTTGTTGTTGTCCCATTTCGATTGTCGTCTGGGTTGCGTTAATTTTAAGGGCTTTGATTGGGGAGGGGGTTACAACAATCAGCGCGGTCTGTTCAAGCGACTCAAACAACGCGCTAATCGTAGAGGTGCCAACGCCAACGGCAAGTGCTCTTTCCTGTCCCCCCAGATTAAAGAAGGTCGCGATGGCACGATCGGAAGATTGCCATTTTACTTTTTGAGTGACGTCGCGTTTTTCCCCATTGCTCCAGACGCTTTCCGCCGTAAAGACAACCTCTTCTCCCAACGCGAGAACTTGTTGTGAAGGGGTAAGCGTCAGGCGTGTGAGACTGGCACCTTTGATGAGATCAGCCGTTTGCGCGCAGCCAACGACAACGAAAGCCAAGAAAGAATAAAATAGAAAACGGATAGAAGAACTCATAAGATGACCCCCCTTCAGACATTGATCTTCCCCGTAGGGGGAAGGAAAGAAATAACCTACGCTGATTTCACCCCTTTTTCTCGCGGGTGATAAAGAAAGAGCGGCTGCCCAGAACCGACAATCATCTCTTCCGTGACCACACACTCCCGCACGCCAACCATGGACGGAAGATCGTACATGAGCTCCAACATCACCTCTTCTAAAATAGATCGAAGTCCGCGGGCACCTGTCTTTTGATTGAACGCTTTTTTTGCAATCGCAGATACAGCCCCCTCCGCAAATTTGAGTTTGACCTTTTCCAAAGAGAATAGTTTTTCATACTGTTTAATCAGCGCGTTTTTCGGCTCGGTCAGAATACGAATCAATGCGGCCTCGGAAAGCTCATCCAACGAGGCGACCACGGGAAGACGCCCGACAAACTCGGGAATCAATCCGTATCGGATGAGGTCGGCTCCTTGCGCTTGGGCAAGCAGATTGCCGATTTTTCGATCGCCCTTGCCGCGCACCTGTGCGCCAAACCCCATTGTCTTGTTATGAATCCGCTGCTCGACGATAGAATCCAGTCCGACAAACGCACCGCCACAGATAAACAGAATATGGGCGGTGTTAATCTGAACAAACTCTTGATGCGGGTGTTTTCGCCCCCCTTGCGGCGGAACATTGGCGATTGTCCCTTCAATGAGTTTCAATAGTGCCTGCTGAACCCCCTCGCCGGAAACATCTCTGGTAATAGATGCGGACTCGCTCTTTTTTGAAATTTTATCAATTTCATCAATATAGACGATGCCTTTTTCTGCACGTGCCACATCATATTCCGAGGCCTGCAGCAATTTGAGAATAATATTCTCGACATCCTCCCCCACATACCCCGCCTCCGTGAGTGTCGTCGCATCGGCAATGGTGAATGGCACTTTCAGTACCTTAGCAAGGGTTTGTGCCAAAAGGGTTTTGCCGGTTCCGCTTGGGCCGACCAGCAAAATGTTTCCCTTTTGGAGCTCAACGTCATCATTTTGTGCGTTGCAGGCAATTCGCTTGTAGTGGTTATGGACGGCGACGGAGAGAATTTTTTTAGAGCGATCCTGTCCAATAACATATTGATCCAAAACCGCTTTGAGTTCTGCCGGCTTTGGAATGCCAGTGGTGGCGCGATCCTTTTCTTCGTCCCACTCCTCAGCAATAATATCATTACAAAGATCAACGCATTCGTCACAAATATAGACTGACGGCCCTGCAATGAGTTTTTTAACTTCATCCCGGCTTTTTGCGCAAAAAGAACAAAAAAGGGGTGAAGCGGTTTTATCTTGTTTTGACATGTTACTTCCCCTGTTTATTTTGGACTGGCGACCGCTCGATGACCTCATCTACCAAATGATATGCCTTGGCCTCTTCTCCCGACAGAAAATAATCGCGCTCTGTATCCTGCCGAATTTTTTCCATCGGCTGTGCAGTATGCTTAACCAAAATCTCATTCAACCGTTCTCGCACCTTGAGAATCTCTTTCGCGTGAATCTCGATATCGGTGGCCTGCCCCTGAAATCCACCCAGGGGTTGATGAATCATCACCCGCGCATTGGGAAGGGCAAACCGTTTTCCGGCGGCTCCCGCGCAAAGCAAAAGTGCGCCCATACTGGCCGCCTGCCCAACGCAAATCGTTGAGACCGGGGCCTTAATATATTGTATCGTATCGTAAATCGCGAGTCCTGCGGTGACCATTCCCCCCGGCGAGTTAATATAAAGATTGATGTCTTTTTCAGGGTCTTCCGACTCCAAGAATAAAAGTTGCGCGATGACCAAGTTGGCCACATGATCATCAATCCCAAATCCTAAAAAGATAATGCGATCTTTCAGCAGTCGTGAATAAATATCGTATGCCCGCTCTCCGCGATTTGTTTGTTCAATCACCATGGGTACCAGCATTATTTTTCTCCCTCCATTACTGTTTCAAATTTAGATTGTGAATAAATCCAGTTTAATGTTTTCTCTCCACGGATGGCATCTTTCAGATTATCCGTCCAATCTGGATTTTTCAAAACATCCTGTTTGTATTTTTCAAAGTCCCCGCCGTCTCGTGCGGCCACCTGCCGAATCGTTTGATCCATTTCTTCTTCGGAAACATCGATTTTTTCTTTTTCAGCAACGCGGGTCAAGATCAATGTGCTCCGCACTCGGCCTTCCGCAGTCAAGGTCGCCGCTTTCATTTTTTCGGGATCGGCGTTTTGCGTTAAGTTGTTTTGATGTAAAAGTGCTTTCAGCTCACGCGCCACCATTGGGGCAGGGACTTCAAAAGGATGCAGCGCGATCAGTTGATCCATGAGGTTATTTTTCTGGTACCGCCCCTGTATTTTTTCTCGTTCCTCGGAAATCGAATGACCAACCTTTTCCCGCAGTTCGGCCAAAGAAGAAAGTCCCAAATCTTTAGCGAACTCCTCATCCAAGACGGGCAATCGCTTTGCCTTGATCTCCTTAATCTCTATTGTGAAATGTGCCAGTTTTCCGGCAATTTCCTTTTCAGAATCATCTGCAGGAATTGTCAAGTCAACAACAATCTGTTCCCCTTTTTTCTTGCCCAACAGCGCGGCATCAATCTCCGGCCGGACTTTGTTTGATCCGACCTGAATCGGATAATCTTTTTGTTTGCCGCCTGCAAGCGTTTTGCCTGCCGATTCCCCGACGAAATCAACAATGACATAATCGGCATCGGCAATCAGATGACCATCCGGCAGCGCTTCCAAATAGCCATTCTGATCCAAAAGGACGCCAAGGCCTTTCTCGATATCTTCTTCGGTGACGGCAATCTCTTTTTGAGGCAGGATCAGTCCCGTATAATTAGACAGCGTTATTTCAGGAAGAATATCAACATCGAGACAAAAGGAAAGCGGTGCATCTTTTTTGAAAGAAACATCTGTGATAGCGGGCATCTCAACGGGAGAGAGTTTGGCTTGGTCAATTGCCTCTTGACACGCGGCCGGAATGAGTTTGCGCAGGATTTCATCTTCAATATTTTTTTCGTATTTCTTAATCAACATGGAGAGCGGGGCTTTGCCGGGGCGAAATCCCGGAAGAGAGGCTTCTTTTTGCAGATGTCCAAGTTGGTGTTGATATTCGTGAGAAACGGTTTCTTGTGGAATTTCGATTCGGATGATTTTCTTGACGGTACTGACGGTTTCAACTTCAATCTTGATTTCGTTTTTTTTGTGCTCGCTCATGCAGTCGTGATCTCCATTTTAAGGGGTTATTGAAAGCGCGGTTATTTTACCGATGCCCCCCTATGTTGTCAATGAAATGTTGTCACCCAAGAACAGAGATAGAAAAGTGTGTGGCCCTGCCCTGTCGGGTTTGGGGCATTTTTTTTACGACAAAATCGCTTTAACCCGATTGATAAAGACAAAACACGGAATTGGAACCTCTTGATAAAATCCCAATCCGCTTTTTCGCTCGTCTTTACACAGACCCCTCCCTTTGCGTCTCCTCCATCCCTTGTTTCCTGAGACCCCTTCTCATATCAGGTCGAAAAAGAAAGCGCAAAACTACGACACCGAATCTCCTCGAAGGGGACAAGCCTCTGCGCATCCACCGATAACCGCAAAATCATCTGACCCGCGTGACGCACGATCCGACCCGCCACCTGAATCCATCTCCATCGAAACGT
>JBBTIN010000057.1:0-10948 GCA_038059935.1 Nitrospirota bacterium | reverse complement strand
CCTTGATTTAGTCATTCATAAAAAATATTCATGAGGTGGCCCTGTCACAAACATCCGTTTCCTTGACTTCACAACCCATTATTCTGATATGATCCGCCGCAAAGAAGGGTTGTTTTATGAATGAAAAAGAGTCTTCCCCGGCCATTTTACGCCTAACACAGAAATGGACCGATCATCCGACTGCCCGAATCTTTGTTCCACTGGCAGACGAATATTGTCGCCTCAATCAGCCAGAAGAAGCCATTGCCGTTTTGACCGAAGGATTAAAACATCACCCGACTTATGTGGCCGCTCGGATGATGCTGGGAAGAACCTATCAGAACGCGGGAAAAATCACCGAATCAAAAAGGGAATTTGAGGAAGTGGTCCGGCTCCACCCTCAGAATGTACTGGCCTACAAAAAACTGGCCGCCTTGTATCAGCTGGAAGGAAAACTCAATGAGGCCGCCAAGGTCTGTAACCAAGGCTTGGCAATTGATCCTTACGATAAAGGAATGAAACAGGTCTTAGCACTCGTCGAAGAGGAAATTTCGTATGAGGAAGAACGAGAACTCCCTTTCTTCTCAGATTCCACTGCATCCGTTTCCGTTCCACCACGCGTTGCCATCCCGTCCCCGGCTGCTGTGATCCGCACCTCGGCTTTTCCACCGATTGACTTTGATTCCCTCGCAATAGCACCCTCAATGTCTGAAGAGGTAACGCAACCCATTGCAGATGACTTACCCGAAAATACGTCATTTCAAATCAGAGATATTGAAAATGCGCCATTTGAAATGGAACCCGTCGCCGTCCTTCCCGATCTCACGTTTCCCGAATTGGAATTAGAATCGCCGATTATTTCTGATGTGAAAGACTTGGAAGAAGAACAAACGCTTCCTCCTCTAGCATTTGTCTCACAGACAGCGTACAATCGGCGGTCTTTGCATATCGTTCGTTTGAATGCATGGTTGGTTTCAATTCAGAAAAAGGGAGTGGTTAGATGAGTTTTAGAGATGGACTAGAAAATGTTGCAAGGAAAATAGACGATCTGCTCGGGGTCGCAATTGTGGATAGTGAGGGAATTCTCATTCAGGAACATCGAACCGATCCTGATTTTGATATTATCTCTCTCGTTGCCGAATACAGCGCTTTTATCAAAGCCGCCGATAAGGCCTCCGTCTCGATGGATTTGGGATCCTCTCAGGAAATAACCGTTCTAACCGATACGATCACCATTATTATCAAAAAGATTAACGACGAGTATTTTCTTCTTCTTGCGGCAAAGTCGGACAAGAATATTGGAAAAGGGCGATTTTATTTGAAGAAGGAAGCCTTCGCATTTGCTGAAGAATTATAGGTCATACCCCATAAGGAGTATCGCGTGATTGGAACCCCTGATTTTAAGAGCGGACTCAAAATTGAAGTAGACGGAGAGCCCTACGAGATTGTTGATTTTCAGCATGTCAAACCGGGGAAAGGCGGATCGTTTACCCGAACGCGCCTGCGGGGTCTCAAAACCGGGAACACGCTGGAGCGCACGTTTCGATCGGGGGAGAAATTTGAAGCCTCCGACGTTGCAGACCGCGGCATGCAATTTCTCTATCTGCAAGGAGACGAGTATCACTTCATGGACACCGAATCCTACGAGCAGATTTTCTTGATGGCCGATCAGGTCGGTCCACCCAAAAATTTCTTAAAAGAAAATATGATTGCCCAGATTTTGTTTTATAAAGGCAAGGCGATCGGCGTGGAACTGCCTAACTTTGTTGAACTAACAATCACCGACACGGCACCGGGCATTCGCGGAGATACCGCGACGGGTGGCACCAAGACGGCAAAATTAGAATCCGGCGGTGAAGTGAAGGTGCCGCTTTATATTGAAAACGGAACGGTGATTAGAGTGGATACCCGCTCCGGAGCCTACGTTGAACGGGTACGGTAACCTAAAATGGATCTGAAAGAAATACAAGCACTCATTAAACTCTTGGAAGAAACCGCGATGACCGAGATCGAGGTCGAAGAGGATGGGCGGAGAATTCGTATCCGAAAAGAACCAAGCCCAACCACAATACAGGTTCCGAATGCCTATCATGAGGCACCCACCGCTGCGCTTCAAAAAGAAAATCGTTCGCAGGTGTCTGGAATTCCCCTTTCCCCTTCCGAGAAAATTCCGGTTACAGAAAGCGTAGATCCGCTTGTGGCAGTTCGATCTCCGATTGTCGGCACATTTTATGCCTCGCACGCACAAGATGCCGAGCCTTATGTGAAAGTGGGTGATTCCGTCAAGAAGGGACAGACCCTTTGCATTGTCGAGGCAATGAAACTGATGAATGAGATCGAGTCTGATTTGGCGGGAACCGTTGCCGTCATCTGTGTGGAAGACAAGGCTTCCGTTGAATTTGGACAGCCGCTGTTTAAGATCGAACCGGCGGGATAGTCGCCTGCTTTCAAAATGTTCAAAAAAATCTTAATTGCCAATCGAGGAGAAATTGCGGTGCGTATTATCCGCGCCTGCCGCGAGCTATCCGTCCAAACGGTTGCCATCTACTCCGAAGCCGATCGTAATGCCCTTCATGTCCGATTGGCGGATGAAGCCATCTGTGTCGGGCCGGCCGATGCCAATCGTTCTTACCGAAATATTCCCAACATCTTAAGTGCCGCCGATTTGACAGGCGCGGAGGCCATTCATCCGGGCTATGGGTTTTTAGCCGAAGACGGCCATTTTGCGGAAGTCTGCGAGTCCGTCGGCGTGAAATTTATCGGCCCTTCTGCAGAGGCCATTCGATTACTCGGCAACAAGGTCAAGGCGCGAGAGGTGATGAAAAAAGCGGGACTCCCCGTGGTTCCCGGCAGCGATGGCGCGGTCTCCGGCGATGCAGAGGCCATTGAGATCGCGAACAAAATCGGCTATCCGGTCATTATTAAAGCGGTGTCCGGCGGTGGCGGCCGCGGAATTCGTGTCGTCTATAAAGAGGAAGAATTAAGCGCGCACTTAAAGACCGCACGCGCAGAAGGCCGAACGGTTTGTGGTGATGAAACGGTTTATATCGAAAAATATTTTGTAGAGCCAAGACATATTGAAGTGCAGGTTCTCGCCGACGAAAAAGGAAAAGCCATCTTTTTCCCAGAACGGGATTGTTCGATCCAACGCCGTCATCAGAAAGTGGTTGAAGAATCACCCTCTCCTGTCGTAGATGAAAAATTAAGACGCGATTTGGGACGGGCAGCCTTGGACGCCGTGCGGGCTACCCATTACGTGAATGCCGGAACGGTCGAGTTTCTTTTTGAGAAAGAGTTTTATTTTATCGAGATGAACGCGCGCATTCAGGTGGAGCATCCGGTCACCGAAGCTGTCACTGGGATTGATCTGGTTAAAGAGCAGATCAAAATTGCGGCAGGCCGGAGTTTGGACTACAAACAAAGTCAAATCAAATGTACTGGGCATAGTATTGAGTGCCGAATTAATGCGGAGTGCCCGGAGAAATTTACGCCGTCTCCGGGAACGATTTCGTCGTTTCATCTGCCCGGCGGCCCCGGCGTTCGCGTGGATACCGCGTTGACAATGCCCAGCCAAATCACACCCCATTATGATCCGATGATTGCGAAATTGATTGTGCATGCGGACAATCGTGATTTGGCGATCATCAAGATGAAGGCCGCCCTTTCGGAGTTTGAAATAAACGGGATTAAAACATTACTGCCGCTGCATCAGCGCATTTTTGAAGACCAAACCTTTGTGAACGGCCGCTATTCGACACGCTATATTGAAGGATTGTTTTCTAGCACTTCGCAAACCCCTTCAGATTCTTCTACCGCTTGATCTCATGTTTCCGTTTTATTTTGTGACCGACCCTGTTTTGGAGCGGGCGTCTTTGTCTGTCTTTGATGTTGTCAGGCAGGCGATTGCCGGCGGCGCGCGGCTGATTCAATACCGAGATAAAATTAACACCCGGCATGTTTTATATGAGAACGCAAAAACGCTTCGTGAGATGACAGCAAAAGAAGGAGTCACGCTGATTATCAATGATCAAATTGATTTGGCACTGGCAGTTTCCGCCGACGGGGTTCATCTGGGACAAACGGATATTCCGATTGCTGTAGCGCGAAAACTGCTTGGAAAATCCACGATCATTGGGGTTTCCACGCACGGCGTCGAAGAGGCCATGCGCGCCCAATCGGAAGGCGCGGATTATATTGGGTTTGGCCCGATCTTTCAGACCCAGACAAAGTCTAATGCAAGCGTGCCAGTTGGGATTGACGCGATAACAGCCGTAAAAAACAAAATTCATATTCCGCTTTACGCGATTGGTGGAATCGAGAAACACCATTTGCCTGATCTTTGTTCTGCCGGTGCCGATGGCGTCGTTGCGATCTCCTCAATCGCCGAAGAGATCGCAGTCAACGTGGCAGCATGGATTGAAACGATTCAGAAATTAAAGGCGCACGCGATCAGGAAATCATGAAAATTGCATCGTTGTTTGCTGCAGGGAAACCGCTTTTTTCGTTTGAGTTTTTTCCGCCCAAAACACAGGAAGGCGTTCTCCATCTTTTTGAAACGATTGAGCATCTGAAACCGCTCTCTCCGGACTTTGTCTCCGTCACCTATGGCGCGGGCGGCTCCACGCGGGATTTAACGCTTGATCTGGTTCGTCAAATTAAAAATAATCTTCAGATTGAAGCAATGGCGCATCTGACCTGTATTGGTGCAACCCGCGATGAAATTGTCCAAAATTTAGATCGCCTCACAGCCTTAGGCATTGAAAACATATTGGCATTAAGGGGCGATCCGCCCAATGGACAAGGGGCTTTTATCCCGTCTGAAAATGGGTTCTCTTATGCGGGCGAGCTTTCCGGCCATATTCGGAAAAAGTTTAATTTTTCGCTGGGAGGGGCCTGTTATCCAGAAGGACATATTGAATGCCGCGATTTGGAGAAAGATTTAGAGCATCTGAAATGGAAAGTGGCGTCGGGTCTTGATTTTCTCATCACGCAGCTTTTTTTTGATAACCATTATTTTTTTGATTTTATCGAGCGGGCCAGAAAGGCCGGCATAGAGATTCCAATTATTGCCGGAATCATGCCGATTACGAATGTGAATCAGGTCAAGCGATTCACGAAGTTATGCGGCGCTACGATTCCCGAAGCGCTTTTGTCTGAGTTGGAGGAAGTGGAACAAGATGCTGTGGCCGTTGAGCAAGTGGGCATTCGCCATGCCGTGATGCAATGCAAGGCGCTTTTGGCGTCCGGGGTGTCCGGAATTCATTTTTATACGCTGAATAAATCGTCGGCGACGCGCGCGATTTTAGAGCGTCTCTAAAGCCGTGAAGAAGGTTGTGCAGAGCGTTCCACTGCCGTATAATGAACGCTATTTTGCGTTGCGATCTGGATCAGATGTCCCATCAGCAGCGTCTTTTGGGTACAGACTAATTACAAAAGTTTTTCTATATATCAATAAGGATTTTATTTTATGATTTCAATTCAAGGGTTAAATAAATCGTACACCAAGCAGGTGCTGTTTGATGAAGCCTCGTTTCAAATGGGGCCGGGCGAACGGGTCGGGTTAATCGGACGAAACGGACATGGGAAATCCACACTGTTTCGGATTATTTTAGGACAGGAGCGAGCCGACGAAGGGAAAATCACATTCCCAAAAAATTATCGGATCGGCCATTTGGAACAGCACATCCACTTTACGAAGCCGACGGTTTTAGAGGAAGGGTGTCTCGGCCTTTTACCCGAAGAGGAGTACGATCATTACAAAGTTGAACAGATTCTTTTTGGTCTTGGATTTACGAAAACAGACATGGATCGTCATCCGTCGGAGTTTTCTGGCGGCTTTCAGGTCCGATTGAATCTGACCAAGGCCTTGGTGGCGCGCCCGAATCTGCTTTTGCTTGATGAGCCGACCAACTACCTTGATATTGTTTCGATTCGATGGATTCGGCAGTTTCTCAGGCAGTGGGAAAACGAGATGATCTTGATCTCGCACGATCGGGATTTTATGGACAGCGTAACAACCCATACCGCGCTGATTCATCGAAGTACGATCCGAAAGATTGAAGGGGGAACGCTCAAACTTTCTGAACAAGTTGCAGAGGAGGAGGAGATTCACGAAAAAACTCGGGTGAACGAGGAAAAGCAGCGCAAACATGTCGAGACGTTTGTGAATCGTTTTCGTGCACAGGCCACTAAAGCCTCTGCCGTGCAATCGCGCGTTAAACTATTGGAAAAGATGCCCGCTCGCGAGAAACTGGCCCGGATTGCCAATTTGGATTTTAAGTTTCGTCATGCCGCGTTTACCGGAAAAACGCTGCTTGATGTGCAAAATGTTTCGTTTCACTTTGATCCAAATGCGCCGCTTGTCCGCAATTTGAATTTTCAGATTGAGCCGCACGATCGCATTGCAATCATCGGAAAAAACGGCCGTGGGAAATCCACGCTGCTGAATCTGCTTGCTGGCAATCATCTCCCGACGTTGGGAAAAATCACACCGAGCGTCAATCAGCGTCTGGGCTTCTTTGGTCAGACCAATATTGAGCGATTGAGTCCCAATGTGACGGTTGAGTCAGAGATTCAAAGCGCCAATACCGCCTTGGGCCGCACCGAGGTGCGCACAATTTGCGGCATTATGATGTTTAGCGGAACCTCCGCAGAGAAAAAAATATCGGTGCTCTCTGGCGGTGAAAAAAGCCGCGTCCTGCTCGGAAAAATCTTGGCGGCACCGGCTAATCTTTTATTTTTGGACGAGCCGACGAACCATCTGGATATGCAATCCATTGAGGCGTTGGTCGAAAGCATTCAGCAATTTGCTGGTGCGGTTGTGATTGTCACACACTCTGAGATGATTTTGCGGGAAGTGGCGACCAAGCTGATTGTTTTTCAAAATGGAGAGACGGTACTGTTCAACGGGTCGTATGACGAGTTTTTAGAAAAGGTCGGCTGGAGCGATGAGTCATCGGAGCAGGCGATGCCCACTGCGCTGCATGAACAGTCGCCCGCCATTTTAGAGCAAAATGATGATGAACTGCTTCAAAAAAGAAGGACGGATCTTTTAACCAAACAAGCGTCCGTATTATCACCCATTGAAAAACAGATCGAAGAACTGAAGGCGAAAAACAAGAAGATCGAAGAAGACATGCCGGCATTGAAGGAACGAAGGGATGAAGCCTCTGTGAAGTTAGCACTGAACGATTTTTCAGCTTTTTCAAAATCCATCAAGGCGAATCAGGCAGAGATCGAAAAAAATAATAAAGAGTTTGGAAATCTCACAAAGAAATATGATGAAAAGCGGCGCAAATATGAGATCCTGCTAAGCGAACTGGGATCCACTTAAATGCACCCCTAAAAACAAATCATGATCAAGAAAGAGACAAACCCCGCGGAAAAAAAAATTCGCGCGTTGAAAAAAACGCTCGCCGAGAAAAGCCGCGAAATCGCACTGCTTTCGCGCATCACCCGGCTGATCAGTGTTTATCTCGATATTGATCTCGTCCTCAAAGAGATTGTCGATCTGATTGTTTTAGAGACAAAAGCGGACGCCTGCTTGATCTATCTGCTTGATGCGTCCTGTCAGGAATTGATTTTGCGTGCCTCCAAAAATCCGCATCCGAAGCTGATCGGCCGAATTCGCTTGGAAGTGGGAGAAGGCATTACTGGATGGGTCGCCAAAGAGCGTATCGTCGTTGCCATTTCAAAAGATGCCCACGACGATCCTCGATTCAAATTATTTCACCGCCTTCCAGAAGATCGTTACCACGCCTTTTTATCCCTTCCCGTCATTAACCGCAACGAGGTGGTCGGCGTGATTAACATACAACATAAAAAGCCGCATCGTCACGAAGATGGGGAGATGGCCATCTTGACGATGATTGGCCAACAAGTGGGTGGCGTTATTGTCAATGCCCGTCTTTATGAAGAGATGAAAAAAAAGGCAATGCAAGTTGATATTCTTTCGAATGTCAGCCACACGATCACCTCCAATCGTTATCTCGAAGAAACTTTGAATTTGATCGTCACGATGACGGCCAAAATGATGAACTCTAAAATTTGTTCGATCATGATTTTGGATCAAGAAAAAAGGGAGCTTCAGATTTTTGCGACACAAAGTCTCAGCGAGGCCTACCGAAAAAAGCCAAATATCAAAGTGGGAGAATCTATTTCGGGCAAAGTTGTACAAGAGCGTCGCCCGATTGCGATTCAAAATGTTGTCGAAGACCCGACTTATTCGTTTCCCAATATTGCCCGCTCGGAAGGGGTTTCTTCTTTGCTTTCAGTTCCGATGATGATTCAGGATCGCGTGATTGGCGTTATCAATAGCTATACAGCCCATTCACATCATTTCTCGCAAGAAGAGATTCATCTTTTATCTGCGGTCGCCAATCAGGCTGCAATCGCGATTGAGAACACCACCTTGCTTCAGAAATCCTTTGAGATGGAAGACGCGTTAACCGTTCGAAAGGCGGTGGATCGCGCAAAGGGCATCTTAATGAAACGGGGAAGCCTGGGAGAAGAGGAGGCGTTTCGGGTGATACAACGCCAAAGCATGAATATGCGCAAAACCATGCGAGAGATCGCTGATGCGATTGTGCTCGCCTCTGAAGTGAAGTGAAAGGCAAATGGCCAGTCTAAAAAATAAACAAAATCTCGTCTGGCTCGATTTGGAAATGTCCGGATTAGACCCGAACGCCCATACGATTGTTGAGATCGCCACATTGATTACCGACAATGAACTCAACATTTTGGCCGAGGGGCCGGTGATTGCGATTCATCACAATGAGGAGACTTTAAGCAAGATGGAGGCTTGGAGCTTAAAGACCCATACCCAATCGGGGTTATTACAAAGAATTATGGATTCCCCGATTACGATGTTATTTGCCGAAGAGCAGACACTTGAATTTGTCTCGCGCTATTGCCCCGCGAAGACTTCTCCACTTTGCGGAAACTCGATTGGCCACGATCGGCGCTTCTTGGAACGATACATGCCAAAATTTTATGACTATCTTCACTATCGAAGTGTGGATGTGAGTACGGTGAAAGAACTCGTTGCCCGATGGTACCCAAAAGGGATTGCGCTGCCGAAAAAGAAGGCAGCCCATCTGGCATTAGAAGATATTCATGAGTCCATTCGGGAGATGAAGTTCTACCGAGAGCACTATTTTATAAAACCTGAATCAATCAGCCTCGTGTCGTAAGTTCAACATTAGCAGTCTACTCCTAAACTGCTTCTTTCGGTTTTGCTTTATGGGCTCGACACGTTTGATAGGCTTCAAACAATAGCAAGAGTGCAATTGAAAGAAGAATAATCGCAACCCCCTTGATTGCGTCTATCTCTCCCGTCGTAAATATCGGAGCGATCATCCTTGCCAATGTATATAAATTAATGACTAGCACAAAGCCCATCGGAATAAGTGTGTACCACGGATTTCGCCCGGCCTTCATTAACCAAACGGAAATACCCAATAGACTCAATGCCGCCAATAACTGATTGCTCGCACCAAAGATCGCCCAAAACTTAAGATATGCGGCTTCTTTCGTCGTCAATAAGAAAAAGAGGGGAAGTGCCAACGTCATCAATGTGGCTCCAATGGGGCTTTTCCATCCGGTGAGTTCCTGCAAAATATATCTTCCCAATCGGGTCGCCACATCCAGCGTGTCATAGACAAATGTCGCAAAAGCAAGCAGACCAAAACTCATTGCGATTTCAGGGGAAACCCCCAAAACACCCGCGAAATGAGCCAACCCGTTGGCATAAATTTCGGTCGGACCTTTGAGCAATGCCGGGTCTCCTTTTGGAAACATCATGATCGTGGCCAACGCAATCATTGCGACCATCCCTTCCAGTAACATCCCCCCATATCCAACTGGATGGGCATCTTGTTCCTGATCCAGCTGCTTTGACGAGGTTCCACCACAAACCAACCCATGAAAACCGGAACAAGCGCCACAGGCCACGGTCACAAATAAAATCGGGAAAAGCGGATCTCCTTTTGGATTGGTGAAGCCAACAAACGCCGGGTACTTGACCTCATACCCGCCAAATAAAAGTCCAATTATGCCAATCAACAATGTTCCGTAAAGGAAATAACCGCCCAGATAACCTCTCGGTTGAAGCAAAACAGACATCGGCAAAATAGAGGCAATAAAACAATAGACTAAAATCACAACACCCCATCCTTGCGCCGGTGTCAGAAAAGACAACTCGGGAAGTAAAAGCGGTATCTGATGTCCTCCCCATATCAAAGCCATTAATAATGGAATTGAAATTGCCGTCACCACGGGCAATGACAGGCGAAGACGGTTGATGAGAAAGCCGATTCCCACAGAGAGCAAAAGATAAAGCACCGAAGCGGTTGCGACTCCGCCGCCGTATTGCCCTGCCGTGAAGGTAGAAGCCGTCAGATCGGTAAAGGCAACAATCACATAAATGAGTGCGATCCAGATAAAAACAAGAAAGAGCATTGCAGCGCGTTTGCTCATATTCTCTTTGACGACCTCTGCAACGGAGCGGGCACGATGGCGAACGGAAGCAGTCAGCGTTGAGAAATCGTGTGCGGCCCCAATAAAAATATTACCCAGAACAACCCAAATCAAAACGGGTAACCAGCCAAACCAAAGTCCAGCAAGGATCGGGCCGACAATCGGCCCGGCCGCTGCAATGGCCGAGAAATGTTGCGGCAATAAAACAGCAGAAGGAGTAGGAACGAAATCAACGTCGTCTTGGTTTGCATGGGCGGGCGTTTGATTATTATTATCAAGCCCAAATTCTCGGGATAGGAACCGGCCGTAAAACCGATATCCAAGCAGAAAAATAGTGGTTACAACAGCAGCAATAGAGAGAATCGTCATTGGGAGAGGAACCTAGCACAACTTCATTGAAAATATCTAGGGTACAGGCAAATGCCCCTCCTTAGCTAAGGAGGGGAACAAGGAACAACCCCCTTCCTATGTCGTAGGGGCGACTCCCTGTGGT
>JBBTIN010000056.1:0-23181 GCA_038059935.1 Nitrospirota bacterium | reverse complement strand
TTTTGAACTGCCGCCCTTTTCGTATGGCCTCGCAAAGGGTCTGCACCGACTTCCGTAAATCCTGATCTCCCTCCAACTCATCGCTAAGCGTCCTCAATCCCCGACTCAACGCCCCCGGATCTTGCCCCAACGCTTTGGCCATCTCCTGAATCGTCAATCCCACAACCTCACGCCCCACCCAGGCCATTACCCGTTTGATCCGAACCACACCCCGCTCACGACCTCGGAGGAACATAGCCTTGTCCGAAACACCAAACTCTTTTAAAACAAATCTCCTCACTTCGGCCCATCTGATCTCCACAGTCCGCGGCGGCTCATCTTCCTTCACCCCCTGGGTTACTTCCTCCACAAACGCATCATCTCCCAGAATGAACTGATCCACCAGCTCATACAAATCTGCCCGATGACCCCGCTGCAGGCAACGCCAATCTGATGGGCCTCTTGTCGGACACGGGAGGGGGTTCCTTCCATGTAATGCCGGTGCGCAGGGGGGCGATGTTCGCCACAGGTGGTCTGCCCTCCCCTCTGAAAACTTCGCGGATGACTGGCCATGCGCGCCCCTTTGTGAAAACATTCCACCGTCGTTGCGGTGAGCCGAATCTCCACCGCTTCTCCAACAAACGAGTAGGGAACGCTGTAGTAATGCCCATTGATCTCCATGTGGTAATCTCGGTTGACGCGCACCTTGCGCCACTCTGCCAGGAGATAAGGGATTTGCGGCAACGGTTTGAGCGCCGGTTGATCGAGTGACTCAAAGAGACTGCGGCGGGACCCGTCGATCTTCTTAAAGGGGCGGCGATTCAATCGCTCCAGTAACCCGGCCATGGCGGTGTTTAATTCCGTGAGGGTGAAGAAAACCTGGTGGCGTAGCACCGCCAGAATCCATCGCGTAACCACCAGAACACCGCATTCCACCTTGGCCTTGTCCTTCGGCTTTCTCACCCGTGTCGGAACAATGACCGTGCCGTAATGCGTCGCCATCTCCTGATACGTCGTGTTTAACCCCGGCTCATACCGGCAAGCACGCGTTACGGCGGACTTTAGATTGTCCGACACGACTGTGGTTGGAACCCCACCGAAGAACGCAAATGCCCGTGTATGCGATCCAATCCATGAGGAAATATCTTGGGAGAGGGTGGGGCCTCGGCAAAGGTATAGTTGCTGGCGCCCAGGACGGCAACAAATATCTGAGCGGGACGTCTCTCCCCCGTGGCCGAATCAATTATGGGAACGGTCTGCCCGGCATAATCCACAAAAAGTTTCTCTCCCGCCTTGTGGACTTGTCGTAACGAAATGTCCAGTTTTTTGGAAAACCGTCGGTAGTATTCGCAAAATTGCGTGTATTGGTAGCCGGAAGGATCGGCCTCCCGATACTCCTGCCAGAGCAATTGGAGGGTCACCCCTTTTTGTTGGAGCTCCCGATGGATATGCTCGCAATCGGGTGGAGAATGGCGGGTTTGACGGGATAAGGCCGGGCCAGACAGAAGGCGTTTCAGTGCCGTCTCGTCCATTTCAGGGGGCAGTGGCCACCCCAACCCCTGTTGATGGGCACGGGCAAGATAACGCAATACCGTCGGATGGGCAATCGACAAACTGCGCCCAATTTCACGGGCACTCCGGCCAGACTCCAAAGCCCTGCGGAGCACTTCTTTGATCTTTCGCATAGACAACCTTTTTTTGACATGGTTCAGCCTCCTTTCAGGTGAAAAAGAGACAGATTACAAGTCTGGGTTATCCAGCGTCTACCTTCGCTCCAATCCGGGGAAAACAGTCCCCCCTTCGGATCAAAAACAGGGTGGTACATTACTCCGAAATGCTGGTACAAGCGAGACCGAAACGGTGGTACAAGTCAGACCGAAATGGGTGGTACATTTACTCCGAAATACGCACATACGGCAACCCTCCCCAATTGGTATTCAGATCGGGTTGCATTTTAGATGGCGCGACGATACTCCCTAGGGTTACATTTTAGATGGCGCGATTCGCCATATTGATTTTATAATTTTGCTTGTTATAGAATGAGGCATCTTCTGGCGAGTGCTAGGGGTTGGGCTTGGTTCGTTAATCAAATTAGGAGAAAGAAGATGAAAAAAGGACTATCTGTTTTATTCGTTGGAATGATGGTGGTTGGCCTTGCGACCGCAGGGTTTGCAGGAAAAGGGCATGGCAATATGATCAAGGGAGAAGTCACCCATGTCGAAGGAGATATGGTCACTGTCAAGGATGATCATGGAAAAGAGCATGTCCTTCATGTGGATGCGCACGCAACCAAGAAAGAAGGGGAGATTAAAGTAGGTGCTCATGTTGAGGCGGATGCCGAAGCAAACGGCCATGCCAAATCAATCAAGGCGCATGAAAAGGAAATGAAACACTAATTGCGCGAAAAACATTTTTACAGGGGTTAGGCTTTTTCTCCAGCCCCTGTAAAATGCCTCTCTAAAAATATTTATCCGTTTTATAAATACTCGTAGATTTCTCGAAGATTCGTTATTACGTTTATTTTTTGTTTTTGCTTCGCACTCCGATCAATGAGAATGGCCTTGATTCCCGCGCTTTGGGCACCCTCAATGTCGTACACAGGATGATCTCCCACATGAATGGCATGACCGGGTTCACAATTCGCTTTCCTTAGGGCTTGTTGAAAAATAAAAGGCGAAGGCTTTGAAAACCCCGCTTCACTGGAATAGGTAATCGTTTCAAAGATCCCGCGAATTCCCAGTGACTCTAATACGGAGTGAATTCGAGAATCAAAATTGGAAATCAAACCAATGGGATGTCCTAATGACACGAGTCGCTCCAAGACCTCCTTCGTCTCTGGAAAGAGTGCCCATGAACCATCTGCTTCTCCGACCCCTTGTTGAAAAAAAAGATAAAGCGCTTTGAAAAAAAGATCAAAAGCGGGAAAGGGAATATCCTTGAAGACATCCCTGACAAGATCGTTCCACCATGCCTCTTCTGCTTTTTCTCTTTCTGCCTGACTGATATGAGGGGTAGATAACGGAACGCTTTTTTGAAAGGCCTCGTGGAATCTTTTGTCTAAAAGGTCAGGATCCGCGACCACCCCGTATTTTGCGGCGATTTTGCTGTAGTGAAATCCGACACCGCGATTAACAAAAAAAAGTGTCCCTGCAGCATCAAAGAAAACATTTTTTTTAGAGTGCATTATGGCGGATTGCCCATGGCACGGGCAGATTAAACTTTAAGAGTTTTTCGGTCAACTCGTCTCGTTCTCGATTTTTCTTCTCTGGATTTTCTTTTGATATCAGCCCCAATTTAACGGCAAGCTGATACGCCTTCTTTATCTCTCCCGCTGCAATTTTAGCAATAATTTCTCCTTCAATAGCAGAAAGGGTTATTGCGTTCATCCGATAGTCTAAAAATCCTTCCCATGTGAGCGGGCACCATTTTCTTACAATTTCATGGCCAATGACATTGGCATAACTTCGGATCTCAAACTGGGCATGCGCTTCCATTCTGAGTGCCAGAAAATGCAGCAGGTTATGCAGATCAATCTTCCAGTAGGCCTCGGTATAGGTCGAAAGGGGTAAGTCTTTACGCGCCTGTTCACGGGCAATGCCAACCGAAAGGCGATCTTCATACAGATCGCGGGACAGCCTTTGGAAATCAAACTCTTTTTCGGTCAACGCTGTCCCAATTTCTTGATCCACGACATCTTGGCTGCCCTGCCGATTTTCAATCGCTTGCTTTCTCCAGTCGGTTGATTGCGTCTTCTGGGCAGAATCAATGGCAAGGGAATATCGCGTGGAATACTCATTCACATTGGCAGTACGATGCCGAATCCATTGCCGCCAGCAATCCATGGGCACGCGAATATGCAGCTTGATCTCGCACATCTCAAACGGGGTGCTGTGATGATGCCGCATCAGATAGCGAATCAATCCGCGGTCTTCATTTATTTTTTTTGTGCCCTTGCCGTAGGAGACCCGCGCGGCTTGGACAATCGCCTCATCCGATCCCATATAATCAATCACGCGGACAAATCCGTCATCCAGCACTTTGAATGAAGCCCCTAAAAGCCGATCCAGTGCGGCTACTTTTAGACGAGGAAGTTTTTCAGCTTTCATTATCCGACAATGACCTTTTTTACAGGATAGATAAAATAGAGCATCAGATAAGTGCCCGTACTGGTGACCAGCGCAATGGCGTAAAGCGACATCGTAAAGATGCCGACTAGGCGATGTCGCTTTGCCCCATCTGGAATCCACTTCTCTAGTCCGCGTTCCATAAAAAGCAAACCCGCAATGAGAATAAATGCAACCAGATAGACTAAGAATCGTTGAATTGGCCCCCAGCGTAAAATTGCGATTACAGCAAATATAACGCCCGCGCCAATTAAAATATTTCTAAATATTTTGGGCGACATGGTTAATTCCCCCACACGCAAAACCATTTCGCCACCCCTCTTGAAGGAGGTTCGAAATCCCAAAATCAACATATAGATTGCAAGCAAAAGCCCCACCGACACAACCAAAATATGAATGTTCAACATCGGCAAGAAGAGATACGTGTACACCCATTCTGGGCCACCAAACCCGTCTTTTCCTTCGGTCGCCAATTTTCCCAAATTTCGCGCAAGATAATAGATGGTGAAGTAACCGAGCATGGCGACCATGCCCCAAAGCGTCAGCGTATGATGGCTTTGCCCGCGATGTTTTTTAGCCAGATACCAGCCATACATAAACAATAACGTGAAAAGCCATGCCATCACGGATGAAATATCCGTTCCCATATTGCCATACGGGGACAAGAAACCAGGGGATTCCAAAAATGTCATCATAACGCGCTCCTTTATTAAAATAGATTTGGGATCATACCATCATAGATTATGAGTAATCAAAACAAGAAAACCAACAGGGCTACTGCAAAGTGAGACACAACCCCATAGCCCCACTTCTTAAGGGGGAATTCCGATCTTTATCCCCCCCTAGCAAGGGGGGTGATGGGGGTGTTATAAGGATGTTCCATCTATGAGATGATAATGGTTCGACAAAAAAAAGTATTTGGAATTTTTGGAAATCCGATAGCGCACTCCCTTTCTCCCGCGATCCACAATGCCGCGTACTTTGCGTTGGATTTGCCTTATCAATATTGCCTTTTTCACGTCCCAAACGATCAGCTCAAGGCGGCGGCATCGGCATTGGTTGCGTTGGGAATTGGGGGCGTCAACGTGACCATTCCGCATAAAGAAACAATCATTCCATTTTTAGATACCCTTTCAGAGGAGGCCAAACGAATCGGCGCGGTGAATACAATCGAGGTTTCGGGAAATCGCCTGATTGGCCATAACACCGACGGACGCGGTTTTTTGCAATCGCTTTCCGATGCAAATGTAGACCTGACCGGCTTCCGGGTCATTCTGCTTGGCGTTGGGGGATCGGCACGCGCGGTCGCGGTTTCGTTACTTTCTTGTCCCATTTCAGAAATGGTCTTACTGGGGCGAACCGAGCAGAAACGGGATCTCCTGCAAAGCGATCTGCTTCATCTTTTTCCGGATAAAAAAATTGTTTCCTATCCGTTTGAAAAAAACGATTTTGATCAGACGCCCACTTTGCTCATCAATACAACGATCCTTGGGATGCAAAATTGCGATCCGTTTCCCTATTCACTAGCAGCAATACACTCAAATTGGATCGTGGCGGATTTAGTTTATCGTCCATTGAAGACCGCCTTTCTTTCTGCGTCGGAAAAGGCGGGATTGAAAATCGTTCCCGGCATGGGGATGTTGTTGCATCAGGCGGTTTTGTCATTTGAGATTTTTACAAAACAAAAAGCGCCGATTGAGGTGATGAGAAATGCGCTTTCACTGGCGTTGTCTTAAATCATTTGACTGCCATTTTTATTGAATGATAGACTTATGAAAAATAGGGGAGAGAGAATGACATGGGTGATCCAAAGGGCTTCTTAAAAACAAAACGAGAGTCACCGAAACGAAGGCCTGTTGCTGAACGCCTTACCGATTGGAACGAATTTTATAGGCCCATTTCAGATGCGGCGATACAGACACAGGGCGGGCGCTGCATGGATTGCGGCGTTCCATTTTGTCAGGGTAATACTGGATGCCCCGTGAAAAATATGATTCCGGATTGGAACGATTTGGTCTATAACAACCGCTGGGAGCAGGCGTTAAAAATGCTCCATTCCACCAACAATTTTCCTGAATTTACCGGACGGCTTTGTCCTGCGCCGTGTGAATCTGCATGTGTTTTAGGGCTGATTGATCAGCCCGTTTCAATTCGCAATATTGAACAGCATATTATTGATAAGGGATTTGAGCAAGGCTGGGTAACGCCTATTTTGCCAACGCGAGAAACCGGAAAGAAAATTGCGGTTATTGGTTCGGGTCCCGCCGGTCTGGCTGCCGCGCAACAACTTCGTCGGAGTGGTCATTTTGTTAGTGTTTTTGAAAAATCGGATTGCATTGGCGGATTGCTGCGATATGGCATTCCCAATTTTAAGATGGAAAAATGGGTGATTGATCGGCGGATCAAACAAATGGAAGCCGAAGGGGTTCTCTTTCGAATTGGGGTGGATGTCGGAAAAACAATTTCCGTAGAAAATTTAAGAAAAGATTTTGATGCAGTCTTATTGGCGACGGGCGCGCCGGTCGGTCGAGACTTACCAATTCCGGGAAGAGAGTTGTTCGGGATTCATCAGGCAATGGATTATTTGACACAACAAAATAGAAGGGTGGTCGGGGAGCCGATTGATGTAAATCATGAGATCAGTGCTTATCAAAAACGAGTTGTCATTATCGGTGGCGGAGATACGGGATCGGATTGTCTGGGAACCGCGCACCGGCAGGGCGCAAGCGATGTGACCCAATTTGAGCTTTTACCGGAACCGCCTCTCAATCGTTCTGCAGAAACGCCGTGGCCGCTTTGGCCGATGCAGATTCGCACTTCTCATGCCCATGAAGAAGGGGGTCGTCGGGAATGGTCTCTCTCTACAGTGCGATTTTCTGGAGAAAACGGGCAGGTGAAAAAACTAGATACGGTGCGTGTAGAAAAGAAAAAAGAGGCATTCGTGGCCGTTCCGGGAAGCGAGATCACCTTTGAGGCCGATCTGATTTTATTGGCAATGGGATTTGTCGGGCCAGAGAAAGCGGGATTATTTTCGGATCTTTCCGTCAAGCTGGATGCGCGCGGTAATGTTGGTGTGGATGAAAGTCATATGACGTCTGTTCCCGGTGTTTTTGCCGCGGGGGATGTGAAGCGGGGTGCGTCGTTGATTGTTTGGGCGATTCGTGAAGGGCGTGACGCGGCGGATGGAATTGAGAAGTATTTGGGGAACCGCCAATAAAGGATAGTCGGAGTATTGACAGGGGTCATCATTTTAGAATAGATTACAGATTCACTTGAGGAGGGTTGGCTTTGATTCGCGTTTATGAAAATCAGTTAGAAAAAGCATTGCGGGCATTTAAGCGGCAAATGGCAAAAGAGGGAATCCTCAAAGAAGTTAAAAGGCGAGCCTCCTACGAAAAACCGTCCATCAAGAAAAAACGAAAACAAAAAGAAGCCCACAAAAAACGAGTCAAGGCAGCACGGGCAGTCTCTTTCTCCCCATTCGGTTTCTAAAATAGAGCTTTCGTCTCTATTCTTTTCCACTTTACTTTACCAGCCCAATCGTGCTATTTCTACGCCTACACGCTATAGGTAGTGGTCATCTTGTAGAACAGTTCTGTTTTACCCCATAAAGCCATTATCAATGGATCACAAAGAAAAGGAAATTGAATGTATCTGAAACGGCTTCATCTTCTGGGTTTTAAGTCTTTCTTTGATAAAACGATTGTCGAGTTTAAGCCGGGGATTACCGCCATTGTCGGACCCAATGGCTGCGGCAAAAGCAATCTGATTGATGCCATTTTATGGGTTTTGGGAGAACAGCGCGCCAAGTCGCTTCGCGGCGAAAAAATGGAAGACATGATTTTCAATGGAACCGAGCATCGTAAGGCGCTGGGTATGGCCGAAGTCTCCCTCACATTTGGTGATATTGAAGAACCCCTCCCGTCCCCTTACTCTCCCTATTCCGAAATGACTTTCACACGACGATTGTTTCGATCAGGGGAATCCGAATATCTGATCAATCAAACGCCTTGCCGTCTCAAAGATATTCGTGAACTCTTGATTGATTTTAGAGCCGGATATCACGTTCATACGGTCATTGAACAAGGCCGAATTGACGAACTTTTGTCGGCCTCTCCGATTCAACGCCGTGAATTTATAGAAGAGGCCGCCAACTTGGCCAAGTATCGTCTTCGCAAAGATGAAGCCCTGCGAAAACTCGAAGCGACCGAACGCAATCTTGTTCGCATTCAAGATGTCTTATCCGAAGTCAAACGGCAGGTGAATGGGCTCGATCGTCAGGCCAAACAAGCACAAAAATATCAACTGATTTATGCGGAGCTAAAATCGGACGAATGCCATATTGCCTCCATTGAATGGGCCAGTTGGAAAAAAATTGAAGAGACACTTTTAGTTGAAGATCAGACGCTGCGCACGGCTTTATTGGGAAAAGAAACCGAGGAGAGTTCAGTGAGTCTGAAAATTGCGGCAGAGCGTTTGGCCCTCACACAAAAAGAACAAGCCATCTCAGAACAAAAAGATCAAATTGCTAAAGTGGATGGCAATATTGGAAAGTCGGAAGGAATTGTTGAACGAATTCGCGCTCAAAAAAAAGAGTGGACTGAAACCAAAGAAAGAACAATCGGGGCGATTTCCAGCATTGAAAAAGAAGGATCGGCGTTACTCATTGAAGAAGAGCAGTTGCAAACAGAACAACAAAAAAACGCGGATGCTTTTTTAGAAATTGAAACGGATATTCTAAAACGAAAAGAGGAACTCTCTCCGATTCAGGCGGCAGTCTCAAAGAAAACAGAGGAACAAGAACGAGAACGAACAGAGGGCTTCCAATTGGCCTCCCGGATGGCCGCGGCCAGAAACAATCTGGTTCATTTCAACGCCCGCACAGAAACGCTCTTAAAGAAAAAAGAGGCCGATCTCATCAAGGTCGGAGAAATCGAACGACAAAAAGAGATTGCACAAAAACGACTGGAAACGCTTCAGGAGTCTTGGGCAGAGACGGGGAGACATCTCGCAGAAAAACAAGATTTACTAAATCAAAATTTAGGCATTTTTAAAGAAGAAGAAAAAAAACTGGAAGAAAAACAAGTCGCGCTTTACAAGGTCAAAGAAGATTGGGCCAGAGCGCTTGCTGATTTGGCCTCCAAAGAAGGGTTCTATCGCGGACTACTTGCTCCGGCAGAAAGTGCGTTGCATTTGGAAGGCCCTTTCGATTTTGTTGCAGATATTATTCAAGTGCCAAAAGCCTACGAAAAGGCCGTTGAAGCGGCGCTGGGTGATCGCCTTCGCGGGATGGTTGTTGAGGAGATCGCGCATCTGAAAGAGGGCATCGAACAATTGCGCCAGAAAAAGGGAGGTCGTGGCACGTTTGTATTAAAGCATCTTTCTTCAAGGCACATGAATCCCAAGATTGCCAATACGCCTATCATGGATGACGTCGTTGGTTTTGCACTGGATCTGGTCTCCCCGAAAACAGGATATGAAGATGTTGTACAACGACTTTTGGAAGGGGTCTTTATTGTTCAGGAAATAGATACCGCGTTTTCCTTGTTGGAATCTGATTTCGATTTTTATCCGACACTTTATGTGACTTTGCAGGGAGAGGTCATTACACCCTCCGGTGTTGTTTCCGCAGGAGAAGGCAGTGCTCTTTTTGAGCAAAGGAGAGAGCGCGATGTGCTTTCCACCCAGACCACCGCCTTGCAATCTGAAGTGAACCAGATCGAAGTGGCGGTCAATGAAAACAAGGTGAAACAGCGAGAGCGTCAAACCCAAATCGAACAACTCGAAGGTGCGCTTTTAGAGATCAGGTTAAAAAGTGCTGTCTTACAAAAAGAGATCAATGCCCTGACCTTAGAAAACGACAAGATTCAAATCACGCGTCAAACTTTTCTGTTTGATCAAGAAACAGAGGGGGTGGAAGAGACAGCCCTTCTGCAAAAAAAAGAGAAAGAACTTTTGGTGATTGCCGCACTCGAAAAACAAAAGGAAGAGAGTGATCTTCGTTTCTCTACAATGGTTTCAGAACGGGAGACCCTGGAGTCCGAAAAGAAGAAAGTCGAGGGAGCACTGGTTTTGCTGCAATTACAGGCAGCCTCACTCAAAGAAAAGCGGCAAGCACTGCTCGATAAAAAAGAGCAGATGATGCGGTCCGGTGCGTCGCTTACAGGGCGTCAGGAAGAAGGAAATCGCCTCCTCTCTATTTTATCTCAAAAATGGACGGCATCGGAAGAAGAAGAAATTGCCGCGCTCGTCGAGATTGAAAAAATGGCTGGTTTGCGAAACGAGATTATAGAAGTGATTCGACAGAAAATGGAAGATCAGTCGGAAACCCTTTCTATTCTTGAATCTTGGGAGACTGCGGGAAAGAAAATGGGTTCCGAAAAAAGTCAGATGAGTACAACACTCAGTGAAATATCGGTGCGCCGATTGGAATCACAAATGTCATTGGCAAAAATCCAAGAGGCCATTTCAACCCAATACCAAATGGATATTACAACAATTCCTTTACAGGAAACGGCAGATCAAAATGAGACAGCGGGGATATCCTTAGACGAAATGCGGCAAAGACGAGATCGCCTTAGAGGATCGCTTACGGCGATTGGCCCGGTTCATCTGGAAGCCGTTGAAGAATATCGGGAACTGACCGAACGTCATGAATTTTTAAAGACACAAGAAGAAGATTTAAGTCGCTCTACAAAAGATTTGAATTTCGCAATTGAGAAAATTGATCAAACGACAAAGGGGTTATTTGTTGAAACCTTTAACGCGGTCAATTTAAAATTTGGCGAGACGTTCGTTTCATTTTTTGGCGGCGGATGCGGAGAACTCATTTTAACCGATCCCTCTAATCCTTTAGAATCGGGTATCGAAATCGTAGCTGCCCCGCCAGGGAAAAAGGCAAAGAGTATGAGTCTTTTGTCCGGCGGAGAAAAAGCACTCACCGCGCTTTCTTTGTTGTTCGCGACTTTTTTGAATAAGCCCGCTCCTTTTTGTGTGTTGGACGAAGTGGATGCGCCGCTCGATGATGAAAATACACGACGCTTTTCTTTGGCGATTGAGCGTCTCGCTGAACAGACACAGTTTATGATTATTACACATAATAAACGAACAATGGAAAAGGCCGATATTCTCTATGGCGTCACCGCCGAAGAGTTAGGTGTCTCAAAGTTAATCTCGGTCAGCTTAAAAACAATCGAAGACAAAAAACAACCAGTCATCGCTTAAAACATTTTCAATGTCACTTCAAATCATCAATCCTTACACGCAAAAAAAAATAGCCTCCATTCCTTACGATTCCAAAAAGGAGCTACAACAAAAAATTGCCAATGCGGCTGATGCTTTCCAAGATTGGCAAAAAACACCGATTCGGCGCCGTATCGCTGTCGTTAAAAAAGGGCTTTCTTACTTTCGCAAAAACGCGGAAGCCATTGCGCGTGAGATCACACTTCAGATGGGAAAGCCAATCGGACAGGCGCGTGGCGAGGTTAATGCATTTTTTGATCGCGCCGAATATATGTTGGCCATTGGAGAGGAAACGCTAAAGCCCGATCTCCTTCCTAAAAAAGAGAATTTCCATCGCAGGATTGAACATGTTCCGCTTGGCGTGATCTTGAATATCGCCGCATGGAACTATCCGTTGTTGGTTCCGGTCAATGTCATTGTCCCTGCACTCATTTCCGGCAATACGGTATTGTTAAAGCACAGCCCGAAAACACCCTTATGCGGCATTCGATTTGAAGAGGCGTTTGAAAAAAATGGGCCTGCCCACTTGGTCACGAATTTGGTGCTCACCCATACGGAAACATCGCGGCTCATTGGGGATCCACGCATTGCCCATGTTGCGTTTACGGGTTCTGTCGCAACAGGACGTCATGTTTATCGTCGAGCAGCCCAACATCTTTTAGATGTAGGACTCGAGTTGGGCGGAAAAGATGCCGCTTATGTTGCCGCCGATGCCGATCTTGATTTTGCCGTTGAGAGTATTGTAGATGGCGCTTGTTATAACGCGGGGCAATCGTGCTGTGCGGTGGAGCGGGTCTATGTTCATGAAAAACATTATATGCCATTTCTCAATCGTGCAAAAAAATTGCTTGAACAATATAAAATGGGGGATCCGATTTCTGAAGAAACGACGTTAGGGCCATTGGTTGGTCACAACGATCTCACGAAATTGGAAGGCCATGTCACTGACGCGATCAGACGCGGCGCGAAACTTTTATTGGGAGGAAAACGCTGGGAAGGGGTTGGCGTCAATAAGACAGGCGGCAATTTCTTTCTCCCCACGCTCTTATCGAATGTGCCCAATGATGCCATTGTGATGCAAGAGGAAAGCTTCGGGCCGATTGTGTCGGTACAATCGGTTGCAAGTGACGACGCGGCGTTGGCGGCCATTTCCGATAGCCGTTATGGTTTGACGGCAGCAATCTTCACAAAAAGTCAATCGCGTGCGGAACACTTTGCACAAGCGCTTCCAGTGGGAACGGTCTTTCAAAACCGGTGTGATTATTTGGATCCGGCGCTACCATGGACTGGTGTTTCTGAAAGTGGAATGGGCTCTACGCTTTCTCGCTACGGTTTCTATCATCTGACGCGCAGGAAGGCCATTCATTTTAGGACAAAGACCTAAACTCTCACAGCAAAATCAAGTTGACTTATTCTAGTGCATGCAGGTAGAGTGCCGATCGCGGGGTGGAGCAGCTTGGTAGCTCGTCGGGCTCATAACCCGAAGGCCAGAGGTTCAAATCCTCTCCCCGCAAAATCCACCTTATGAAACAACACATCTTCCCCATCGCTGCCATTGTTTGCTCTGTCCTCGGCATATTTCTTCTTGTGGCTTCGATTGATGATAAAGCGGGGCCTCCTCGAGAAAAATTTTATATGCCGCAGGGGTTTAATCCACAAACCTTGGAAGACCGAGAATCGCCTCGTGCTCAATTATTTATGAAGGTCTGTACACAGTGTCATGGGCTTCCTGATCCTAAAACGCATTTGGCAAAAGAATGGCCGGGCATCGTCGTTCGCATGATGGATCGCATGCGTAGAACACAAGCGTTTTCAATGAAACCAGTCGTCGTTCCTGAAAATAAAGAGGTAGATGAGATTATTGCCTATCTTGCCGCGGCTGCCGGTTCTCCCGCGCAGTAGGTTTTTAGAGGCACCCTACAATAACTTTTCAAATCGTTTTCGAGCAATGGCCATACTCGCAGCTAGCGTAACCGCCTCTTTCAGCGATCCGGAATCCGCAATGCCCTTCCCTGCAATATCGAAAGCAGTACCATGATCCACTGATGTCCGAATAAACGGCAGTCCAATCGTGACATTGATGCCATTACCGAAAGAAAGCAGTTTAATGGGGATTAAAGCCTGATCGTGATAAAGCGCGACCGCCGCGTCAAAGTGTCCCTGTTTGAGACGACTAAATAGCGTATCAGCGGGGTAAGGGCCGCTGACATTGATTCCCTCTGCTTGTCCCGCTAAAACGGCTGGTGCAATCTTCGTGATCTCTTCGTTCCCAAAAAGGCCATTTTCTCCAGCATGGGGGTTCAGTCCGGCGACTGCAATCTTTCCATAAGGAAGCCCAAAATATTTTTTTAATGCCTCGTGTGTTAAACGAATTTTCTCCAGAATAAGATCTTTGGAAAGGGTTAAGATCGCTTCGCTGAGGGACAGATGGATCGTGGTGAGCATGATTTTAAGTCCACCACCAACCATTAACATTCCAAAATTTTTAGTATGAGAAAGATGGGCCAGAAACTCCGTATGTCCTGGATGCGCAAAGCCGATTTGCTTTAATGCCTCTTTGTTAATCGGCGCGGTCACCATGGCGTCTACCTCTTTTGCTATCGCCAAATGGGCTGCTGCTTCAATGGCGCGCATTGCGGTGAATCCGCCCTCTGCGTGAGGATGCCCGTATGGTATTTTCGAAAGCCCCAAAGCCCCGACCTCCAATACTTCAACGCAGTTTGGCTTAAATTGGCATTCTGAAATCCGCTTCTTGGAAGAGATGGTCAACGAAGATGCCCATTGAGAAGCGGCATCGGTGATCCATTGAGAAGCCCCCACGACAACGGGACGGCATGCCGAGTAAATCTCTTGTGTCAAGAACGCTTTAACAATGACCTCCGAGCCAATACCGGCCGGGTCTCCCATTGTTATTGCAATAATTGGCTTTGTCATCTATAAGATATTAGACCTTGAGAACATTAAGGACGGCATTCATTTCAGCTGGAACCGTTACCGGTTTTTCGGATCGCCCGATTGCGAAATCGGCATCTTTCAAACCATGTCCAGTCAATGTACAAACAACCGTCTCTCCACCCAAAAACGATTTTCCTTGTGCCCATTTAATGACCCCCGCAACCGATGCCGCAGAGGCCGGTTCACAGAAAAAACCCTCCAGCGCGGCAATCTGATGATAGGCCTCAATAATCTCATCATCCGTAACAGAACAGATTGCACCGTGTGATTCGTCGGCTGCGAAGACGGCCTCCTTCCACGACGCGGGATTACCAATACGTATTGCCGTTGCAATCGTTTGTGGCTGCTCAACAATATGTCCTAATACAATGGGCGCGGCGCCCGCCGCTTGAAACCCCATCATTTTTGGAAGCGCGGCAATGCGGCCTAATTGATAAAATTCTTTATATCCCCGCCAATAGGCCGTAATGTTTCCGGCATTTCCAACCGGCAAGAAATGATAATCGGGGGCACGCCCCATCTGATCACAAATCTCGAACGCGGCAGTTTTCTGTCCCTCCAACCGAAAGGGATTGATCGAATTCACCAATGTGATCGGATATCTTTGCGCGATCTCCTTGACTAAAACCAATGCCTCGTCAAAGTTTCCGGTGATTTGTATGACGGTTGCGCCATGCATCATGGCCTGCGCCAACTTCCCCAACGAAATTTTCCCTTCCGGAATGAGCACATAAACCCGCAGTCCTGCACGCGCGCCAAAGGCCGCTGCAGAGGCCGATGTATTTCCAGTTGACGCGCAAATCACGGCCTTGGCGCCAGACTCTTTTGCTTTTGTAATCGCCATCGTCATTCCGCGATCCTTAAAGGATCCCGTGGGGTTTGCCCCTTCATATTTCAGATAAAGATCAATGGGTAGCGAGAGTGCCCGGCAAAGATTCTTCGCGGGAACAAGAGGCGTATTCCCCTCAAAAAGCGTAACAATGGGGGTCTGATCCGTGACGGGTAAAAATGCGCGATAGGTTTGAATAATTCCTGGCCAGCTCATCATTCCTTTTATAGAAACCCTACGTTCCCTCAACGCGAATCAATGTCGTGGGTTTATAAACAGTCTTACTCTCACTGATTGTCTTGAGTGCCGCTTGCATGTCTTTTTCACGCGACCGATGGGTCATCATCACCAGTTGAACCGCGCCGGTTTCTTTCCTTCCATCCTGAATCACCGATGCAATGCTGATATGGTGCTGTCCGAGTACACCGGCTACTTTTGAAAGCACCCCCGGCCGATCTTCCACGATCAATCTCAAATAATAACGGCTTTCAATTTGTTCCATCGGCCGAATCGGCAATGTAACCCGATGCGAAGAAAGAGTTCCGGTATGGGGTACGCGAATCGTCGGGGCACCTGCTTGTTGATCCGTCAAACGCTTTCGCGCAATGTCAATTAAGTCGGAGACCACTGCGCTGCCTGTGGGTGCCGATCCAGCACCGCGCCCATAGAATAACGTCTCTCCAACGGATTCACCCACAACACAAATCGCGTTAAAGACGCCATTCACTTTTGCAAGGAGTGTCTCTTTCGGAAGCATCGTCGGATGAACACGCGCCTCGATCTGTCCATCGGCGATTTTGGCAATGGCCAACAGTTTCATCTGATATCCAAATTGATCGGCATAGGCAATATCCATCGGCGTAATCTGGGCAATGCCTTCCGTATACACTTCCTTAATTGGAACCGGCGTCCCAAAAGCGAGCGAGGCTAAAATGGCCAACTTATGGGCAGAGTCCCCGCCGCCAATATCAAGCGTCGGATCGGCCTCCGCATAACCAAGCACTTGCGCTTCTTTTAAAACATCGGAAAAGGAAGCCTTCTCATTGGACATTTTTGTGAGGATATAATTACTCGTGCCATTTACAATGCCGAAAATGTCGGTAATTTGATCGCCAGACAACCCTTCCTTAATCGCACGGATAATTGGAATCCCGCCACCCACCGCAGCTTCAAATCCAACTTCCACGCCTGCCACGTTCGCCGCCTTGAAAATCTCCTCCCCATGATAAGCGAGTAGCGCCTTATTGGCCGTAACCACATGTTTCCCGTGGGCAATCGCATCTAAAATCAATTCGCGTGCCGGCGAAATTCCGCCCATTAACTCAACAACAATATCAATTTTTGGATTTGCAATAATGTCATGCGCGTTCGTTGTTAAAATACTTTTCTTGATTTTGATAGGACGTTCGCGTTCAATATCCAGATCGGCCACTTGGGCAAGACAAAGCGGAACGCCAAGCCGCCCGGCAATTTCTTCTTCTCGTTGGAGTAAGATTTCGGCCATTCCACATCCAACGGTTCCGAAACCGATTAGCCCGACTTGAATGGTTTTCTTGATCATGCTTTATTCAAGACCTGTTTAATTCCGACAATCGCTTGACGCGTTCGATGCTCGTTCTCAACCAACGCGAATCGGACATATTCATCGCCATATTCTCCAAATCCAATGCCGGGTGAGACGGCGACCTTCGCCTCTGTTAAGAGCAGCTTAGAAAATTCAAGTGATCCCATTTTCAAAAATGAGTCGGGAATCTTTGCCCAAACGAACATCGTGGCTTTTGGTTTCTCAACTTTCCAGCCGACACGATGCAGGCCATCCACTAAAATATCTCGTCGCTCCCGATACTGTTCACAAATCTGTGAGACACAATCTTGCGGCCCGTTTAACGCAACAATGGAAGCAATTTGAATGGGTTGAAACATGCCGTAATCCAGATAACTTTTAAGCTTGGTCAGCGCACCAATCATTTCGCGATTTCCCACGCAAAACCCGACCCGCCATCCCGGCATATTGTAACTTTTAGAGAGCGTGTAAAATTCGACGCCGACGTCTTTGGCCCCGGGAACCTGTAAGAACGACGGGGCACGATAGCCATCAAAAACAATATCGGCATACGCCAAATCATGAACCACCATCAGATCGTTGTCTTTCGCAAAGGCAACAACCTTTTTGAAAAAATCAATGTCCACGACCTCGGTTGTCGGATTATGCGGAAAATTGATAATCAACATTTTAGGCCGCGGCCAGGTCTGTTCTGTCGCATGGACAATATCCTCAAAGAAATCACGCCCCGACATGAGCGGAATCGAGCGAACCGTTCCGCCGGCAATCACGACGCTATACGGATGAATCGGGTAAGTGGGAGAGGGGGTCAGCACGACATCACCAGGCCCAATCACCGCAAGTGCCAAATGAGAAATTCCTTCTTTTGATCCGATCGTGGCAATCGCCTCGGTATCCGGATCTAAATCCACATCGTAGTTTCGTTTGTACCAATCGGTGATCGCGTGCCGTAATTTGGAAATCCCGCGCGAGAGCGAGTAGCGATGGTTTTTGCTATTTTGCAAGGCTTCAACCGCCTTCTCGACAATATGAGGCGGCGTGGGCTGATCGGGATTGCCCATTCCAAAATCAATCACATCAACGCCTTGCGCGCGGGCTTGGGTTTTCATCGTCGTCACGATGTTAAAGACGTAAGGGGGAAGCCGTTTTATTCGTGGAAAATCGTGCATGATTTCACCTGACTCCTAATTGATTGCTTTGGTTGTCTTTTCTTTTACCAAAATTTGCATTCTAAAGCCAATGCGTTGTTGATCGGAAGTGACTTTTGCATCGCCCACAACCACGTTACTAAAGGCATCATTTTTTAAGAGCGCGCCTTTAATCTGATCCACAAAATCAAACGAGACGGTCTCCGCTTCAATTTGAATATGATTTCCTTCGACTGTAAATTCGCTGACATAGATTTTGATCCCTTTCGGAATGGCATCCGTCACCTGCTTAAGGATTAAAAGCGGAGAGGGCATTCCAATGCCCAGAAGATCGGATCGTTTTTTCATGTCGGCGATGACGGTTTCTGATTGCTTAATTTCATCCACAACATTTTTTGTTTCCGGGAAGGTAGAACGAAAAGCGGAGGAGAGCCCCTCTTTTTTTAGCGCATATTCTTTTTCTTTCTCATTGGCATGCAAAGAGAGATTGACCACAAAAAGAATCAATAACAAAAAGAGTGCTACCCCGATTGAAATTAGATTTCCCTTTGAAAACCTTTCCTTTTCATGTGCAAACTCATTGCGTCTAAAATTAACAGTATGCGCCGGTAATAAGGCAAGCCCTGCGGCTTGCGCAAAACAAACCGATGATTTACCAGAATCGTTATCTGGCGTGCGACCTAACCCTTGTTCCACAATGAGATTGCGATGGAGAGTGTTGGAAAGCGGCGCCCTTAAACTGATGCGCGCGCTACCGCAAAGGTGGATTTGATAGGCATCGGATTCGATCTTTTTGAGACTCACTTCAACATCGTTTATCCAGCCAGAAAACCCGGTCGGAAGAAAAGCCAATGCCTCTTTTTGAAGCGGGATTGGACGAAAAAGGTCACGAATGAGTGCTTCAGATTTTTCCCATGAGGCGGAAAATTTACTTTGAAAAGATTCCAGCAACTGATCCGTTCCGATAGGAGTGGTTCGCGCCCAACGCAATGTCTTTCCGCTCATAGAACAGATCACCGTCTTCACCGCGCCCAAATCAATGGTGATTTGTTCATCGTTCTTTGCGTTAATGGGTCTCTTCTCATTCATATAAAGGCAGTACTGAAAAAGCGCGATTTGATCTACGCTGATGACGACAGGATCAATTCCAATGGATAAGAGTCTATCCAGAAAGGTTTTAATCATCTCCTTTGATGCTGCGAAAACAAGGACGCGAGTGGATTCGGGAGAGGAAGAAAGGATTTGATAATCCAGAATGACCTCATCCATGTTCAGGAGCATCTGTCCTTCGGCCTCGTAAGGAATGGCTTTTCTCACTTTATCTAAATCGGTGAAAGGCAGCGTCATTTCTTTTGATGAAATCAAATGTCCGGGAAGTGAGACAGCAATGATGTCGTCTGGCTTGATCTTCTTTTCCGAAACCAACGTCTTTAATACGGCACATTGTGCATTCGTTAAGGGATGAAACGAATCACTGGCATGGTCTCGCAAAATGGGTTTTTCAAAAAAATCGGTGAGTGTTCGTCCAAGCAGGCCACTCCCCACGCGCGCGCCCTTGATTGCAGATTGTCCAATGTCTAAACCGAGTGTCATTTTGTCCATTGCGCCAATCTATGATGCAGATCCAGAAAACAGTAGTCTTCCATTGAGTAAAACTTGCGGCAGGGCCAGTGCACCGGTGATTCCCACGATAAGCGGATCGTTTGTCGAATAGCCCGGAATCAGCAACGCAGCCACTTGCTGAAACTGCCCCTTTGGAAAAACCTGAAGGGTGACCTCAACAAGACTCGCGGCAATCGGATCATGAAGAATCATTTCCGCTTGACTGCTCTTTAAGGTGGCATGGTCTCCGTCCGCTGAAAAATCTCCAATGGAGACAACCCCGTCTTGCCACGACAGTTTTCCGCGAACGCTTTGAAAAGAAAGTGGCCCAATCGGCCCCGTCCAGGCTTGATCCCGAATTTGTAGATTCTTGATGTTAAAGTCCAATGTGCCGGAGCCTTTCAAAATCGACTCCTCGACCCAATTCGCCGATCCTTTTTTAAAATCAAGTATGCCAGAAATGCCCCCATAATTGATCTGAAAACCGGTCTCCTCCACATGCTTCAAAGTATAAGCCATTCCTTTTGGGGTTTTCTCTACCACAACGATGCCAGCTATCTCTCCACTTTGTTCTGACAACTTCATCTGAAACGACACCTCTCCTTGTTGCCTCAATAAGGCTGGTAATATTGCGACATGCGCATGAACGGACGCAAGAAGTAGTGGTGCTTGCTTCGGACAAGAAACGCGCATCTCGCGCCATTCAAAATGAAACGGAAAATGTACGGCTTGGTCTTTCGGATCCGCTTGGCAACCGGTTTTCACCTCAAAGGCGCGAACCATCTCTTCTTGCAGTTTAGGAAATGGAAATGTGACATAAAAGAAAAAGAGAAGTGCCGAGACGCCAAAAAAGAGAAAGAAAAAGCGCGACGCCCATTTGTTTTTTAAGAAAGGTATTTGCATGGATTTACAATGATTTGACCAAGGGTATCTCAATTCGTGTTTGAAGTGTTCTGACAGCCCCCTCGAAATGTTTTTTGATCATCAGGGTGACTTCAATGGCCGCTGGACTTCCTTGTTGTTCTTTTGAATCCCACTCATCGCGCCACTCCTCTTTATTGACATCAAAATAACGAAAGTTTAATCCAACGACAAACTCTCCTAATTCATTTTCGTCGGGACGGTCGCGGAATCGCACCCTTCGAATCAAGGCATTTTCCAAAATGGAATAAGAAATTTCGGCCTGACCCCATTCTGGAAATCCTTGCAACACAGGCGGTGCCGCGAAAGAAAGAAAGGTTACCGAGTCGTTTGGAACATTCTCTCCATCGAAAAATCGAGAACTATCTTTTCCATTAAGAAGTGTTGTTCCAAATGAAGCCCCAGTATCAAAAACCGTGTTTTGATTTTTCGCCTCGACTTTGTCATGGATCATACTGATGTCTCTTGTCATCTGATAAAATGCAACGCGTGCCAGCCGAAATGGATCAGACTCCCGATCCATTTGCTCCGACGTCGCAATGGTCGAGCGAAACGTACTATAAAGAATGCCAACAACCAGCATTACAATCGAGAAGGAGATTAAAATTTCAATGAGCGTAAAGCCCGCTGTTTTGGAATGCTTCATTTTTCTTCAGTGATAAAATAAGTGCTGATGCTGACTTCTTCTCGACGATCTTGTTCCATCCAATGTGCCGTCACCAACAAAATATCCAGTTGTGGGAGTCCGCTCTTTTCCGCCGACATTTCCCATTGATAGGAAGGATATTCCTTTCCGAAGTCCCCTTTTTTTGCAAGCGCGCTTCGGTCTTTCGCAATGGCAAAATCAGCCACTTTTTGTCGCGCTAAAAGCGTTCCAGTCACAATATGATTGGCTTCCGATGCAATGGCAATATCCCGATTCCTCAATCCCAAAAGTACAATAAACGAAGCCCCTAAAATGGCCAAAGAAACCATAATCTCAATCAACGTAAACCCCCCTGCGGGGGGGGGCGAGACGACTGCTCCGCAGTCTATCCCTGCTCCCGTTGGTCGCGATGCTCTGAACATGACTCGTTCCCATAGGACACGGTACCCACTCAGTCGCGTAGCCGTTCCTTGGAGAGGCCGTTTTGAAAATGTCACCATTAAAAGTTGCGCCTCTCTTCTATATATTTATCGGAGATTCTAACGCGGCCTGTTAAAGGGTTTGCGATCAGTGTCCAGACCTCATCCTTTTCTTTAAGATGGATCGTCAATGGCTCAATTCCAATTGGATAAAATTCAGAAAAAACTTCTCCTTGCGTAACCTTCCCCTGTTGCTTTGTGATCACATCCTCAAACGTCATTCCTTCCGGAAGACGCTTTCGAATCCCGATTGGCTTTTCCCTCAAGAAGATTTTTTTATCCTCTTCCCGAATCGTCTCCGAGACCAAGATCATCCAATACTCATCGGAATCGAGATTAAAATAAAGCCGGTATCGCTCTCTGGCAGAGGCAGCGTCCGTCGTCATCTGTTGTATCAGGATCGTAAAACGCCTTGCCGTTCGCTTCATCTCTCCGGCTTGAAACGCCCCGATACGCGGAAAGATCAAAGCCGCGATCATGCCCAAAATCATGATCACGACGACCAGCTCAATCAGGGTAAAACCGCGTTTTTTATTCTTTGTCCAAATTCCAGTTTTGGATGTCGGCATTTTTCCCATCACCGCCGGATTCCCCATCGGCGCCATAGGAGGAGAGATCAAAATCGCCGTTGGTCCCCGGAGAAAGATAAACATATTTATTGCCCCAAGCGTCTAATGGAACCTTTGGAAGGTATCCCCCTTCGCGCCAACGCCGTGGTATCTCACCAATAGACGGTTTAGAAGCAAGTGCCTCCAATCCCTGATCGGTTGTGGGGTATAGACCGCTATCTAATTTATAAAGATGAAGCCCTTCCTCCAAATTTTTAATCTGAATTTTTGTGGTTACCAACTTGGCATCATCGGTTCTTCCCATAAACCGAGGAGCAACCAAAACGGCCAGAAAGGCCAAGATGGTGACCACCACCATAATTTCAATCAGCGTAAATCCTTTTTGTGTCATTGTTTACAATCCCTCTATAAATCTTTTTAGGGCGGGATCGCTCATAAAACCGCCCCCAACATGTTTGAATGCGATTTCTCCATTTTCATCCAAGAGCACGAATGTCGGAACCCCTCTGACCTGGTAGGCGGCTGAAGCAATATTTCCACGATCATAAGCCACTGGGAATGTAAAGATATCTGCATGATCCTTCACATAACGGTTAATATTGGCCTGTATATCCTGTGTGCCAATCGCCAGAATCTGAATCTCTTTTCCCTGAACTTGATCATGCAGTTTTTTTAGATTGGGAAGTTCTCGCTGACAAACGCCACACCACGATGCCCACAGCATCAGTAAGGTGGGTTTCCCCTCAAGCGATTTTTTTGTAATGATCTTGCCGTCTGCCGACTCCACTTGAAAATCAGGAGATGCCATTGGCTCCGAAAAAGCCGTTCCAATTGTAAAGACAAGTGCCATCACAATGATATTGAAAATGTCGAGCCATTTCTTCATCAGGTTCCCTTCTTTAGTTTGTACAGACAGATTTCATCCGCCTCTGCTACAGAATACGTCATTCTCTTTACAGGCGGCCAACGAGCCGACTCATTACGCCTAGGGTGCTAACCGCGAATCATACCTATTTCATCTCATTAAAAACAACCTCTTAATTTGTCCCAAGAACAGAGATAGAAAAATGTGTGGCCCTGCCCTGTCGGGTTTGGGGCATTTTTTTTACGACAAAATCGCTTT
>JBBTIN010000055.1:0-2084 GCA_038059935.1 Nitrospirota bacterium | reverse complement strand
ATCAGCGGCAACGATGGGTTGCCACGGCCTTGCTTGAGATTGAACCCACTCTCAGGAAAATACAGGGTGATCGGTTTCTACCGGCTTTGCGAATCAATATGGAAAACTTCAACATGGAAAATAAAGAAGCAGACGCAGCGTAGGTCATATGCAAATTTCAACTAAAAAAAGGATTGACTCACCCATTCATTTACACCCCACCTTAATGGCATATTTTTCAAAGGGTCAAAAAATGAACCTGATAAGAATAGAGATACGCCTATGCTTGCGCCCTACGACGACCAATTTCTTCTTGGGATGGCGGGCAAAGCAGGATTCACCTTTGTGACATCGCCCGCATAAATCGTTCTTTGGCTATTGTCTGCGAGTTGAAGAATCAGACCGCCTTCTTTTGAAATTCCAGAGGCAATTCCTTCAATCGTTTTATCGGCTGTGGTAACGCGTACCCGCTTTCCCAATGTTACACACACCTCCGATAGATTCGTAATGAGAAGATCAGATGGCCATTTATCCAAAAAGGTCCATTGCTCGGAAAGGGCAATTAATAATTCATTGACTAAGTCGTTTCGATCAATAACATGACCCACCGCGGTTTTCAATGAGGTGGTCTGATCGGCAATGTCTTTCGGGATATCCGCTTCGTCCCAATTCACATTCACGCCAATGCCGATCACCAAATAGGGAGATTCCCCCGCCTTGTTTCCCGCTTCAAGCAATATTCCCGCGATTTTTTTATCATTCAATAAAATATCGTTTGGCCATTTTACGACCGCTTCTAATTTCGTGACGGCACGAATGGCTTGCACGGCTGCGAGCGCGGTCGCCAGCGAGAATAAAGGAAATTCGCGGATGGGTTGATAAGGGCGAAGGAGTAACGAGAGATAAAGATTGACTCCTTTTGGTGAGATCCAAGTTCGGTTAAGACGACCAACCCCCTGTGTTTGCTCATCAGACAAGATCACCACCCCGCTGGGGAGGCCTGCGGCCCCCATTTGAAGTGCCGTCTTATTCGTGGATTCGACTTTCTCAAAAAATAAGACTTCACGCACCCGTTCACGGACACGCGGATGACTCTTAATGCTCGCTTCGATTCTTTGAAGATCTATTGGGAGTTGTTGTTCATTTGTCATGGACTATTTCTAAACTAATATCCACTGCCGGGGCAGAGTGCGTAAGTGATCCAATCGAGATCATATCTATACCGCATTTCGCGACGCTCGCAACGTTATTCAGATTGATCCCGCCGGAAACCTCAATGGGAATCTTGGGAGATTTGTTGCGAATGAGTAAAACGGCTTCTTCGATTTGGGGGATGGTCATGTTATCTAGCATAATAATATCTGCGCCGCTTTGAATAGCGTCTTCTACTTCTTTTAGATTTTTAACTTCGACCTCTACTTTGAGAGGATGTGAAAGCGTTACGCGGGTTTTGGTAACGGCGTTGATAATGCCACCGGCCAACACGATATGATTGTCTTTAATCAAGATCAGATCGCCTAGATGAAATCGGTGATTATATCCCCCTCCCAATATGACGGCTTCTTTTTCCAATGCGCGAAGGCCGGGAGTGGTCTTTCGGGTGTCCACAATTTTTACGCCATTGGCGCGGTCTACAAAACGGCGTGTGTGGGTGGCGATGCCAGATAAACGCTGGATGAAATTCAGAGCCGTTCGTTCGCCTTTTAAGAGGGCGCGTGCGTCGCCTCGAAGGATACCGATTTTTTCGCCAGGTTTTGCGTTTTTTCCCGGCGGGATCAAAATCTCAAATTGCACGGAAGGGGCAAGGACATCAAAAACGGTTTGACAAAGATCAAGTCCTGCAACGACTAAATCTTCTTTGGCAATAATTTCTCCGATTGCTGGGATTGCGCGTGGGAACAGGGTTTCCGTTGTGCGATCCCCGTAAACGAGGTCTTCTGTCAAAGACCGTTTTACAATATCTTGTAATAAAAATAATTCCGTCATCTGAAGTGTAATCCTTATTTAAGGTCTTGATCATACGCTTCTAGAGTTGCCTTTTGAAATAGATGGGCCCTAAAACAGAGATAGGAGTTTAAAAAAGCTTGGAAGCCCTCTTGGATATT
>JBBTIN010000054.1:0-25225 GCA_038059935.1 Nitrospirota bacterium | reverse complement strand
GTTACTGACAACATCTTGACATTAAAAAAAAAAATGATATACTACGCAACGGTTTTTCTCTCTTTTTAGACTAGAAGCGGAGGCTGGGGTTGTATGTTTTCTTTTTTAAAGAATAGAGATCTCGTTGGTCTCGATATCGGATCGGGTGCACTTAAGCTCGTGCAACTCAAAAAAGTCAAGCGCGGGTACGTCCTTAAAAAATTCTCTATTTTTCCGATTGATCCCGAGTTGATCGTGGATGGTGCCGTAATAGATTCCGGTCAGGTGGTCGCGGCCATTCGTGAGTTGTTTGAAAAAGAGAAAATTAAGATCAAGAATGTGGCCTTGTCCGTGTCCGGACATTCTGTCATTGTCAAACGGATCAATCTTCCACTCATGTCTGAGGACGAATTACAAGAATCCATTAAGTGGGAGGCGGAGCAGTTTATTCCATTTGACATTAATGATGTGAATGTAGATTTTCATATTTTGCAGACGCCTGAAGCCCAGCGGGAAGAGGGACAGATGCAGGTTTTGTTGGTCGCGGTGAAGAAGGACAAGCTGATGGAGTATACGAATCTTGCTTTGGAGGCAGGACTTAATCCGGTCATTGGTGATGTGGATGCCTTTGCGCTGCAAAATATGTATACCGAAAATTATGATGTTCGTGAATCCGAGACGGTTGCCTTGGTCAATATTGGCGCGAGCGTTATGAATATTAATATCTTAAAGGGGGGGCTTTTTTCTTTCACGCGTGACATTTCGACCGGTGGGAAGCAGTATAATGAAGCCATTGAGCGGGAGATGGATTTAAGCTTTTCTCAGTCTGAACGGGTTAAGCGTTCGGAAGTGATTGATGGTATTGATTCGGAGCAGGTGGGTGATATTGTTCGACGCTTAAACTCCGAATTGGTATCCGAGGTTGTTCGTTCTTTTGACTATTTCAAGACCACTTCTCCAAACGAGACGATTGATCGTATTTTTGTGAGTGGCGGCGGGGCAAAGCTGTCCGGATTGGTTTCACTTCTGGCTGAGCGATCTGGGATTCCCACGGAAATTGTGAATCCATTTAACCGAATCGAAATTCCTGCCGACCAGTTTGATACCGAGTTTATTGCGGCCGTTGCGCCACAGGCTGCTGTTGGTGTCGGGCTTGCGCTCAGGCAGGTGGGGGACAGATGGTCCGAATAAACTTAATTCCTTCTGATCAGTCGCAGAAAAGAAAACGAAAGCCGGTTGAAATTCAGAATCAACTGATTCTGGCTTCTGTTTTGTTGTCGCTTGTCGTGTTGCTTTTGGGGGCTGGGTGGATTCTGATGGATCGTAAATTGGCCTCCCTTGAAGCGGAGAAGACCGATAAACTTCGCGAAATTGAAGTCTTGAAGGCTCAAATTGAAGAAGTTGAAAATTATGAGCGGGACAAGAAAAAGGTTGAAGAGCGAATTGGCGTTATTAAGCAGTTAAGGGCAAATCAGGGGCTTCCTGTTCGGCTTCTGGATGGAGTCAGTGCTGGAATTCCGTCTCGTGTTTGGCTCTTGGGAATGACAGAGAATTCGGGTGTGGTTGATCTTTCTGGACGATCCATCACGAACGGAGAGATTGTTGACTTTGTAGATGAGCTGAGAAAAAATCCAGGGTTTAAAGGGGTTCAATTGGTAGAGTCCAAACAGGAAAAGGAAGGTGGCGTGTCAGTTTATGCCTTTCGAATCACCTTTTCTGTTGCGTCATCGTGATCGTAATTTTTATAGCGGGGGGTAGGGAAGCAACGTGTTTTTATCTATTTTAGAAAAAATTCAGGCCTTAACGCCGAAGCAGCGGTATTTAAGTGTGTCTACTGTGGCTTTAGTCCTGTTGGGTTTGTTTATTAACTATGTTTTTATTCCTAAGAATGCGGCGATTCGTCAGATGAAGGAAGAAGTTTCTATTTTAAATACCGATATCAATATTCGTAGAACGAAGGCGCGTCGGCTTGAGGCATTGAGAGCGGAATACGTCATCTTGAAGAAGCAGTTGGTTCTGTTGGAGAAACAGCTTCCTCAAGAATCGGAGGTCGAGTTTTTATTGAAGCAGGTTTCGGAGTTAGGGGAACAGAATGGTCTCTTGGTCAAATTGTGGAAGCCTGAACCAAGACGGGCAAATGCATCGGGGATTTATACGGAGATTCCGATGCGGATGGAGGTGAATGGCGGGTATCATTCTGTCGGTTCTTTTTTTGAGAAAATTAGCGGGTTATCTCGCATTGTCAACATTTCGGGTATTAAGGTGGGAAGCCCAAAGCAAGAGGACGGGCGCTTTTCAATGGAGACCAGTTTCTTGGCGACGACGTTTTCTGTTATTGAGAAGACAGTAGAAGGGGCTCTGCCGGTGGCGCCTCCAGGATAGTGTAAAAGATGAGCACAATAATGCGAGGGAAAATCGTTCTAGGGTTGGTTCTTTTTTTTGCGGCCTTTTTTTTAAGTTCGAATTTGTATTTTGGACAAATAAAAGAGGTTGTTAGTGTATCTTTATTGATGGCAGAGACCTTGGCGAATCAGGAAACCAGTGTGCAGGGGGAGGTTCTGGCTGACCCGATGGAGGCGCTTCGAGAGATTCATCGTTTTCAGTATAATGCTTCAGGCCGGCGGGATCCGTTCATGTCGTTTGTGAAGCCATCAAACGAGATCGATAAAAAGCTGCCTCCGTTGCAGCAGTTTGATGTGTCTCAGATGAAGTTGATGGGGGTGGCATCCGGAGGTGGGGGCTACGGGGCAATGGTGCAGATTTCAGGAGGAAAGACCTATTCTGTAAAAATTGGAACTCCGATTGGAACCAATAAGGGGCATGTTCGGGCAATTCATGCGCAGGAAATTATTATTGAAGAGCCGTTTTTGAATATTTTTGGAAGGTCCGACCTTAAGCGGATTGTTATGAAATTGTATACGAAAAAGGAGGGATAGAATGAAGGGACCGCTGCTCTATCGCGTGGGACTTTTTTTTGTTTGTGTTTTGATGGCGTCGTGTGCTTCAAAAGTGGCTCAAGTTGTTGTAGAGGACGCAAAGAAGCCGAAGATTCAGGAAATTCAGGTTTTTCCAGCGAATGAAAAAACCGGGGTATTTGTGGTGGGGGATGAGCCGATGGTCTATACGGCGTTTCATCTTTCCAATCCGGACAGACTGATTATTGATATTGTTGGGGTGGGGCTTGGAAAAAATACGCAACCCATTCCGGTTCAAAATGGCCCGATTCGTTCGATTCTTCCGAAGATGACGGAAGGTGGGAAAGTTGCTCGTCTTGAGATAGAGTTGGCTCCTGGGGTTCAGACCAGTGTGAGGCCAGAAGGGGTGCTTCTTTCGGTGGAGGCCGTCGTTTCTCCTGAGGGGGTTTTGGGAAGAACAGATAAGGCGCAGACCATAATACCACAGTCGGCCTTTGTCAAAGAAGAGCCTAAAGTAAGTATGGCGGGTGTGACAGCCGTTGTAGAGACACCGATAGAGAAAGAAAAGGAGCCTTCAAAGCCAGCCGAGATTATTTCCGACATTCGTTTTGATCGAAAAGAGGGGCTGCAGTTGGTGGTGGTCTCAGATGGTGATCTTTCCCCGCACCCATTTTATTTGAATATGCATAAGCTGGTGATTGATTTTCCAACGGTTCGGCTGGCGAAGAAGATGGGCACCGTGATGTCGAATGATCGTGCTGTGAAACAAGTCCGTATTGGAGAGCATCCTGATAAAGTCCGGTTGGTTTTGGATTTAATTTCTCCTGTTGAATATTTTTTGCAGCAGTCAAAAAACGAATTGCGTATTCGTCTCAAGGAGGTCGCTATTGAGCGCATTGAGGAGCGTATTCGAACCGACGTGGCCTTGGAACGAAAGGCAACGCCGCCCTCGGCTTCCCCTGTTATCGAACGGGAAGAACCTGTTCAAACCTCAAAATATGTTGGAAGAAAAATCTCTTTGGATTTTCAAGACGCGGAGATTTCCGATATTATTCGCTTGATTGCGGAGGTCAGTGGCCTCAATATTGTGTTTGGTGACGAGGTGAAGGGGCTGATGACGCTGAAGTTGGCGAATGTGCCGTGGGATCAGGCACTGGAAACCATTTTGAAGATTAATTTGTTGGGTCAGCAGCGGGATGGAAACATTATTCTTGTTTCATCGCTTGCCAATATTGCCCAACGGCAGGAAGAAGAGGCAAAGGCAAAAGATTCAGGTATGCGTGCGGAAGATCGCGAGACACGCGTGGTTTATCTGAACTACGGTGAAGCAACTGCGTTATCCGAGCCGTTAAAGAAGTTGCTTTCTCCGCGTGGTGATATTACCGTGGATACACGAACGAATACGATGATTGTAAAGGATATTTCCTCGTCAGTTGAAGAAGTGGTGAAAATGTCCAAGGTGTTGGATACCCGGACGCCTCAAGTCTCTATTGAAGCGCGGATTGTTCAGGTTTCTCCAACCTTCACACAAAGCTTGGGTATTCAATGGGGGGCTTCTCAAAGGGGCATTTTGGGGAATAATTTAATTCGAGTTGGCACGCCTGCAGTTGAGGGTGGAAAGGGCGCTTTTGGGAGTTACTATAATCCTGAGCCCGGATTTGCGGTGAACTCGCCTGCCAGTAATACGGTGGGTGCGGTTGGATTTACCTTCGGCCGATTTACGGGTAGTCCGCTTACGCTTGATTTAAGGCTTTCTGCGGGTGAAACACATGGTCTGACGAAGATTGTCTCGACGCCAAAAATAACGGTGCTCAATAACATGGAGGCAAAAATTGAACAGGGGGAGTCTATTCCATTCAAAACGATTTCTGGGCAGGGAACGCAGACAACATTTGTAGATGCGTTTTTGACCCTTTCGGTGAAGCCGCATATTTCTTCTGATGGTGGAATTATTATGAAGGTGACGATAAAGAAGAATGCCCCCGGAGCGGTCGTTACTGGCGCGGATGGCCCTTCTATCATTAAGAAAGAGGCGACAACCAATGTTCTTGTGCTTGACGGAGAAACGATTGCCGTCGGAGGAATTCAAGAAGAAAGGGAGGTTGAGTCTACTGACGGCATCCCATTTTTAATGAATATTCCGATTATTGGACATCTCTTTAAAAATAAGACGAAGACCAAAGACAATACAGAACTGCTTGTGTTTTTGACTCCTAAAATTGTTCGATAGCAACTTTATTTCTTTAGCATGAATGGTGTGAGGAATGTCGTTCTTATTGGGTTTATGGGAACGGGGAAGTCGGCGGTTGGAAGGCGACTGGCTAAGGCGGTTTCCTTTCGTTTTGTGGATACTGATCAGATCATTGAAAAACGGGTAGGGAAGAAAATTGCTGATCTCTTTTTAGAAGAAGGAGAGGGGCGATTTCGTGAAGTTGAAATGGAAGTTGTGCGCGAGGTGATGAGCGGTCAGGGGGTAGTTGTTTCGACAGGAGGAGGGGCAGTGATCCGACAGGAGAATCGTGATCTCTTTAGTCAAAATGGCACGGTGGTTTACTTGACTGCCCGTCCCGATATTATTCTGGATCGGGCAGGAAGAAGACCGCAACAAAGACCGCTTTTACAAGGGGATGATCCGATGTCTACGATAAAACGGTTAATAGATGAGCGGGAACCGTTTTATCGTCAGACGGCACAATTTTCTGTGGATACATCCGATTTGAGTATAGAGGTCGCAGTCTCAAAAATTAAAGAAATGGTTTTTGAGCCGGGTCGGGGGGAATGATTTCAGAGGTTCCTGTTTGTTTGGGTGAGAGGGGATATAGGGTTGTGATTGGCGCGGGACTGAGTCGGCTGGGTGAGACTGTGGCGAGTATAAAACGAGGTGATGGTCGTATTGGTGTTGGGGGTGCTGTTGCGATGAAGGGTGAAAAGGTGGCGGTGATAACACATCCGAGGATTGGGCGTCTTTATGGGGGATTGGCGTTGCTGAGCTTGGAGCGAGCCGGATTTAATCCGATTGTCTATCAATTTCCAGAAGGCGAGCAAAATAAAACATTAGAACAGATGAGTCGCATATATGATTTCCTCATTGAAAACCGCTTTGAGAGGGCATCTACCTTGATTGCGTTGGGTGGAGGCGTTGTTGGCGATATGACGGGTTTTGCAGCAGCCACTTTTTTAAGGGGTGTTTCTTATATTCAATGTCCGACAACGGTGGTGGCACAGGTGGATGCAGCAATTGGGGGCAAGACTGCGGTGGATCATCCGAGCGGAAAAAATCTGATAGGCGCGTTTCATCAGCCTTCGCTTGTTTTTGTTGATTCAGAGACCTTAATGACGCTTCCAAAGCGAGAATTTGTCGCGGGTTTTGCCGAGGTCATTAAATATGGCGTGATTGCTGATCCGGCTTTTTTTTCTTTTATTGAGACCCATGCAGAAAAAATTCTTAAAAGGGATAAAGAAACTCTGCTTCATTGTATTAAGCGTTCCGTTGAGATTAAGGCCAAAGTGGTTTCATCGGATGAGAAAGAATCGGGATTAAGAAAAATATTAAACTTGGGGCATACGTTAGGTCATGCCGTTGAGACATTGACTGGGTATCGGACTTACAAACATGGGGAGGCGGTTTCTATTGGAATGGTTGCGGCAGCGAAGGTCGCTTTGTATCTTGGCATCGCAAAGGAGGATATCGTTCCCGGTTTAAAATCAGTTCTAGAAAGATTTGGCCTTCCAACGGACTTTCCAAGGCTTCGTTCTAGAGATGTAATAGAGGTCTTGGCGTCTGATAAAAAGGTGGTTTCTGGAGATGTTCATTTTGTTTTGCCGGAAGCGATTGGAAAGGTATCCGTGCACAAGGTGGGACAAAAGAATCTCGTTTCGATATTGAGCAATCTTTGCTTAAATTAGGATAGATGGAGGGTAAAAGATGATATTGAATAGTTTAAAAAAATGGGTAGGGCCTTCTGGACTGTTTCTATTGGTTCTCGTGATGACCGCTTGCGGGGAGGTAGCGAGTTGTCCCGGTGGGGGCGATACCGGCAGTTGTCTGCGTATTGATAGTATTACTCCAACCTATAACAAAAAGGATTCTTCTAATGTTGATGTGGTTCAGGGCCCATGTGATGTGACTGGAACATCGACTGCAACTTCAACTGCAACTTCAACCCCTAAGCTTGAGGAATTTTTTGATCATCGCGTAAAGATTGTTTTCTCAAATATGCCTGTTCCAGGAAAGGTCGTTAGGCCGGAAGATATAACAGATATTATTCTGGGTGGTTATTCAATTGAATACAAATTAAATCACTGTCCTGGGGGGGCGGGAACATGTCCTGCTCTCACAAAATTTGAAGCAGTTGATCCGAATACATTTAAAGTTCCAGCAAATGGGACATTGACAACAGATGGGTATTTTCAGCTACTAAGTCTGGCAAAAAAGGATGAATATTTTAGGGCAAAGATAGGCCTGTTTGGCGATTATCCCTCTTATACGGCTGTTTATACCTTCAATGGAAGAGATGCGTTTGGCAATCTGGTTTCAGCTCAGGGGGCAACAGAATTTACGATTGGCAACTATGATACATGTAAGAGTACTTGATCTTCATCTTCATCTTCTTCAAATCTTCATGGCACTTCTTTAGTAAGAAGAGATATCCCTCCCTTTATCACACAAGGGAGGGAAGAATTTTTCGGTATGGCTAGAACAATCACACGCGCGTTATTAAGTGTTTATAACAAAGATGGGATTGTTTCGTTTGCGCGTTCCCTTGCATCACTGGGCGTTTCACTCCTTTCAACGGGTGGCACCTACGCCCTCCTTAAAAAAGAAGGGATTGACGTTTGCGAGGTCTCTTCTTATACCGGTTTCCCTGAAATTATGGGTGGCCGCGTTAAAACATTGCACCCGAAAATTCACGGCGGAATCCTTGCCAAACGAGATGATCCACAACATCAGGAAGAGGCAAATCGTCTCGATATTCCCCCAATTGATCTGGTTGTTGTCAATCTTTACCCGTTCAAAGAAACGATTGCAAAGCCTTCCGTGACATTGGAAGAGGCCATTGAAAATATTGATATTGGCGGCCCGACGATGTTGCGATCTGCGGCAAAAAATTACAAAGATGTCGTTGTCGTGGTTGATCCAAATGATTATGAGACGATCTTAAAAAAAATTACTGCGAATGATCTTTCTGAAGCTGACCGCCTCGCGTTGGCTAGAAAGGTTTTCTCTCATACGGCCAGTTACGATGCTACGGTCTCTTCTTATTTGGGGAACCTTTGCAATGAGAAGCCGGAAAAGTTTTCTGAAACGCTGACCTTGTCGTATCAAAAGGTTCAAACGCTTCGATATGGCGAAAATTCGCATCAGCAGGCCGCGCTTTATAAGTCGGGTGTCCCCGGTGGGTGGGCCAATGCAAAAGTGCTCTGGGGAAAGGAGATGTCTTACAATAATTTCCTGGATGCCGATTCAGCAATGAAGCTTTCAAAAGAGTTTGATGGCCCAGCGGCCGTGATTGTAAAACACAATAACCCATGCGGTGTTGCAACAGGTCAGACCCTATTGGAGGCATACAAAAACGCAAAAGCCGCTGATCCTGTTTCGGCCTTTGGTGGTGTTGCCGCGTTTAATCGCCCCATTACAGACGACTTGGCCGCAGAGATCACCACGACATTTATGGAAGTGATTGTTGCCCCCTCGGTTACCCCAGAGGCCTTGCTACTTTTTCAGAAGAAAAAAGATTTACGCGTGATTGAATTTAATCATCCTGATGAGACACCGATTGATTTTCGGTTAGTTTCGGGAGGACTTTTGGTTCAGGATTCCAATAACAAAATCCTCAATGATGCTGGCGAGATGCGCGTTGTCACACGCCGTGCTCCAACGCCAGATGAAACAGAGGCAATGCTTTTTGCGTGGAAGGTCTGTAAGCACGTGAAGTCGAATGCAATTGTTTTTTCGGCGACGAACTTTGTGATTGGCATTGGGGCCGGACAAATGAGCCGAGTGGATTCCGTGGAGATTGCGCTTCGGAAGGCGCAAAGTTCTGTTGTCGGATCCGCCATGGCGTCCGATGCCTTCTTTCCGTTTCGAGATGGAATTGATATTGCCGGAAAGGCCGGTATCACTGCGATTATTCAGCCGGGCGGCTCTATTCGCGACAAAGAAGTGATTGAAGCGGCCGACTCCCATAATATGGCGATGGTGATGACGAGCATTCGTCATTTCCGCCATTAAGAGTTTTGCGTATTGAAAATTCTCGTCATTGGTGGCGGCGGACGCGAAGCTGCCCTCGTTCATAAAATTTCAAAAAGCCCCCGCGTCACAAGAATATTCTGCGCCCCAGGGAATGCGGGAATTGCCTCTCATGCCACACGCGTTCCGATTGCTGATGATCAGATTGACTCACTCCTAAAGTTTGCAAAAGAGAATCAAATTGACCTGACCATCGTTGGCCCAGAAAAACCGCTCTCTCTTGGAATCGTCAATCGGTTTCGTGAAGCGGGGCTTCGCATTTTTGGTCCGACAAAAGAAGCGGCACAACTCGAATCGAGCAAGGTCTTTTCAAAAAACTTCATGCGAAAATACAAGATTCCAACCGCCAATGCTGAAGTTGCAACACTTGATGCCGCCTACGAAAAGATCACAACGATGAAGATGCCGATTGTGTTAAAGGTGGATGGGCTTGCGGCTGGAAAAGGCGTTGTCATTGCGAATAACCCCAATGAGGCCAAAGCGGGATTAGACTATTTTAGGAAGATTGGAAAAGGCACGGAAGATATTTTAATTGAGCAATATCTCACGGGGGTTGAGGCTACTTTTTTTGTTGTTGCGGATGGTGAGGTCGTGATTCCACTTGCGACTGCAAAAGATCATAAACGGTTAATGGACGCCGATCATGGCCCAAACACCGGTGGAATGGGCGCGATCTCTCCCGCACCGTTTTTCACGCCCGATCTGCATGAGCAAGTCATGACCCGGATTGTCCGCCCGACACTAAAAGGTTTGTCCGATGAAGGCATTTCATATCAAGGGGTTCTTTATGTCGGACTGATGCTGACCAACGATGGGCCTTATGTCCTTGAATTTAATGCTCGGTTGGGAGACCCCGAAGCGCAAGTGGTCCTGCCACGACTTCTTACCGATTGGATTGATCTTGTAGACGCCGTCATTTCCCATCGGCTGGATCAGCTTACTTTAACATGGGAAGAACAAGTGGCAGTCTGTGTGGTGTTGGCGTCAAAAGGGTATCCCGATGCACCTCAAAACGGGGACGAGATTTTTGGATTAGATCAAATAAAAGATTCGGCCGTCACGATATTTCACTCGGGGACAAAGCAAGAGGGGAATAAGATCGTGACATCGGGTGGGCGCGTGCTGGGAATCACCGCATTGGGAAGTGATCTTTCCGAGGCGCGAGAAAAAGCTTATCAAGCCGTGGGTTCCATTCAATTTTCCGGAATGCAATATCGCAATGATATAGGGAAATAACGTGTCTTCTTGGGAATCGCAATTTCAAGAGGAGAGTGAAAGACTACAAGCGCAAGGTTTGCTCCGAACGCTTTTTGCTGTGGATTCAGAACAAGACACAACGATTACGATTTCTGGGAAGCGGCTCCTTTCTTTTTGTTCCAATAACTATCTAGGCTTGGCCAATCATCCGCTATTAAAACAGGCGGCCATTTCTGCCATTGAAAAATTTGGTGTGGGCGCGGGCGCGTCTCGATTGGTATCCGGGAATTGTTCTCTTTATGAGACGCTGGAAAACGAAATTGCAACATTCAAGGGGGTTGAGAAGGCACTGGTTTTTAATTCCGGTTACACGGCGAATGTTGGCATATTAAACGCATTGATTGGTGAAGACGATTGGGTTTATTTTGATCGTCTCAATCATGCCAGTTTGTTTGATGGCGTGAAGATGGCAGGTTCGCGATTGCGGGTCTATCGTCACAAAGATATGGATCAGTTGAAAAAGTTGCTTTCGGAAAGGCCATCTTTACACAGGGCGATGATTGTGACGGACGGCGTTTTTAGCATGGATGGCGACATCGCGGCACTCCCTGATTTGGTCTTATTGGCCAATCAGTATGACGCGATCATTTATTTGGATGATGCCCATGCCACGGGGGTGCTGGGCGAAAACGGAAAAGGGACGCGCGCGCATTTTGATCTTCAATCCGATCGGATCATCGAAATGGGGACGTTCAGTAAAGCACTGGGTGGCTTTGGCGGATTTGTCGCGGGGAGTGAACGACTTATTTCGTATCTCATGAATAAAGCCAAATCGCTGATCTATACAACGGCGCTGCCTCCTTCGGTGATTGCAACAGCGATTGCTGCGATCCAATTGATTCAAAAAGAGCCAAGCCGGATAATGCGCCTTTGGGACAATACAGCAACATTGCGAGAGGCGATCATTGCGATGGGCTATGATACGTGTGGGAGTGAGACGCCAATCATTCCCATTCTAATCGGGGAGGCCGATGTTGCCATGGCTTTTTCAAAAAGGCTGATCGCGTGCGGGATTTATGTGCCAGCGATTCGTCCGCCGACGGTTCCCAAAGGAAAATCCCGACTGCGCATTACGCTGATGGCAACCCATACGAAAGAGCAGATTGCCCTTTTAACATCGTCATTAAAAGAGATTGGATCAGACCTGGGTGTCCTATGATGCCAAACGGAATTTTTATTACAGGGACCGATACTGGTGTGGGGAAGACGATGATTGCCGGCGCGTTGGCGCGACTACTACAGTCATTCGGAATGCCCGTCGGCGTGATGAAACCGATTGAGACGGGCTGCGGGGCTAAACGAATACCCCAAGATGCCGTCTATTTGAAAAAGGCCGCAAAGGTGACTGACGCACTTTCAGAAATTGCACCATACTGCTTTTGTGATCCCATTGCGCCTTGGCCGGCTTCTCTTCGAGAGGAAAAAAAGATTGAGTTGACAACAATACTCACGCAATATGAGTCTCTTTTGAAAAAGCATTCGTTCATGATTGTTGAAGGGGCAGGGGGATTGCGTGTTCCGATTACGGAAAATAAAGATATGCTGCATTTGATTTCCGAAATGAATTTGCCGGTATTGTTGGTTGCGAAAAGTGGTCTGGGGACGCTCAATCATATTCGGCTGACGATTGAGGCGGGGCGCCAGCACGGGATTTTTTTTGCTGGTATTATTTTGAATCAGACAAAACGATATCAAACCTTGGCAGATCAAACCAATCCGAGTATATTAGAACGGTGTGTGGATGTTCCAATGATTGGAACGTTCCCGTGTCTTAAAGAGGGCGACCCCACCGAAAAAAAAATCGCGAACTCAAAAAAAATGTTAATGAACAAAACAAGGGTTTTAAAGTGGTTCCTTGATCTTTTTGGTCTTTTGGAGCCAAGGCAATGAAGTTTGGCAATTTGGTTTTTGGCACTGCCCCTAAAATTGTACTTTCACTCAGCGAGGCGGTTTTCCCGCTGTATCAAAAACGATCTTGTCCGTTTGATATCGTTGAGATGCGAATTGATCTTTTTAATCAACCCGATTCCGACCTGCTGCATTTTATTGATTCATTTACAGGTTTCCCGACGATTGCAACGATTCGATCCAAGTCGGAGGGCGGGCAATGGGGTTTATCAGAATTAAAACGACTTTCTCTTTTTCGAAAGATCATGCCGATTGTGAGTGCGGTGGATATTGAGCTTTCCTCAAAAGCCATTTTGAAGGAGGTCGTGGATTGCGCGCATCATGCCGATAAAAAAGTGATTGTCTCGTATCATGATTTTGATCAGACGTTATCGCGCAGAAAGTTAGATCAGATTTTTAATCAAGCAAAGCGTGCGGGTGCCGATATTGTAAAGGTGGCCGCTTTTGCGAAGCGTGACCGGGATATTCGGCGATTGGCTGAGTTTACATTGGCGCATGCGGATGGTGATGTTGTGACGATTGGGATGGGGGAGAAGGGCGCGCTTTCCCGTCTTTTTTTTCCGGCGTTGGGTTCTCTTTTCACCTATGGCTATATGGGAAAACAAACCGCCCCCGGGCAAATGGATTGTAAGGAGCTGTCCGCTTTAATGAAAAGGTTTTATCCAAAATCCTCTTGAGTGCCCAACAAAATTGAGATGCCCTTGAGCATCAATCTATTTTATGCTAACGTCCATTCCGCTATGATTGATATCAACATTCTTGAATCCGTTACCCGTTCGATTTTTCCAAAAGTAGAAAAAATCACACTGGAGCGGCTTCTCGGCGATGCGTCCAACCGGACTTACTATCGCGCCACCTTTGCGACCCATCCAAAAAGTTTTATCCTCATGGCCTTGTCCGACCCAGAGCCGTTTAAGGCATCTGAAGAAGCCGTTTCCGGGACAGTCTCGCCGATTAACGAACTGCCTTTTGTGAATGTCGGACGACACCTTTCGGCCTGTCAAATCGCCGTTCCTGAAATTTTTCATTACGATCATGAAAAGGGGTGGCTGCTTTTGCAAGATTTGGGAGATCAGATGTTATCCGATGTTGTTTCTAAACATCCATTGGACCAAACCCCTGTTTTAGAGATTTATCAGAAGGCGATTGATACCCTGATTCAAATGCAGCGTTTTGCGACAGTCGTCAATACTGTTCCAACGATTGCGCATTTACGCGCGTTTGATCAACCGCTTTTTGTCTGGGAATTTGATCATTTTATTGAATACGGCATTGAAAAAAGAAACGGGATCGTCATTCCGGAAAAAGAACGCCAGATGATTCGGGCTTATTTTTCTGATATTGCACTTCGGCTTGCCAGTCTGCCGGAAGTTTTCGTACATCGCGATTATCACAGTCGAAACCTCATGGTGTGCGGAGAAGGCAGCGCGGCAACGATTCACCTCATTGACTTTCAAGATGCCTTGATGGGGCCATGCCAGTATGATCTGGCCTCTTTGCTGCGGGATTCTTATATTGATCTGCCGGAGCAAGTCGTTGATTCGCTCATTGCATACTACATTGCAAAATGGAACGATCAAATGGGAGAAGTGATTCACGCCGATTCATTCAGAGCGTTTTTTGACTTGATCAGTATTCAGAGAAATTTAAAAGCGGCCGGGCGATTTGTCTTTATTGATCAAGTCAAAAACAATCCAAAATTTATTCCCTACGTTCCTCCCACATTGGCAAAAGTCAAAAAGAATTTAGAAAAGCACAAACGACTCAAACCCTTACAAGACCTCTTGGCCACATACGTAAAAGAATTGCAATGAAAGGGTTAATCTTAGCGGCTGGATTTGGACATCGTCTTCGGCCCCTGACCGAACACCTTCCTAAGCCGCTCCTTCCGGTGGGCGGGATTCCGCTGATCCATTACAACATCCTTTTACTGAAGTATAGTGGGATTACCGATATTGTCATTAATGTTCATTATTATGCGGAGAAAATAATCGAGGCCTTGGGCAGTGGGAAAGGATTGGGTGTTCATTTGACCTACTCTAAAGAGGCGGAAATTTTGGGCACCGGCGGGGCCATTAAGAATTTGCAATCGCAATTAGGCGATGCGCCTTTTTTGGTCATCAATGCCGACATCCTTGTTAACGTCGACTTGAAACGCCTCATCGCTTTTCATCAGCAACATCGTCCGGCGGCGACACTCGTGCTTCGCAAAGATCCGGAGCAGTCTCAATATGGCATCATTGAAACCGATGCGAATGATCGAATACAAAATATTTTGTCGAAGGTTCCATTAAAAAAAGGACGTTTTAGAAAGAGAATGTTTACGGGCATTCATATCATCACGCCTAAAGTTTTTGATTATGTTCCGCCAAACGTTTTTTATTCGATTACCGATTCTTATATCGAGATGCTGAAAAAAGAAGAGTGTTTGTATGGCTATACAATGAGGGGATATTGGAACGATATTGGCGTCGAGAAACGGTATCGGGAGGTGAATCAAAAGATGCAGGAGAGAAAGATTCGGTTGCGTTATATGGGGAATTAGCCTATCCTCACGCCGTGTGCCCATTTTTAATGATAAGGAGAAAAATATGAATTGTGAAAAAGATGAAACGAAGACAGAATCACATGACGAGGCCCCGAAAGGCGTTTGCCCTCACCATAATCACGCGGGTTCCTCGGATGCTATGAAAGCGCATGCAGATGCGACGAAGGCACATGCGGACGCGGTGAAGGCGTGTCCCTCCTCCGCTCAAACGGAACAATCTGCCGTTGTAAATGATCCGGCAGCCAAAGCCCTCTTACAAGGGGCGCATGAAAAAACATCTCGATGGGGGAATGACTTCAAGGGGGTAACCGCCGATCTTATTCTGAATCAGAACGGAACGGAGTATAAGGGAAAGGTTTCTCTTATTTCCGCAAAAGAGACCGATGTCACGCTGGATGTCGGAGCCGATGGGGAAGTCTTGCTGGGTTGGGTGAAAAATCAGGTGGGAATGATTGCGGCACATCGCGCTTCCCGTCCGTTTGAGGAATCGGATGGTAAATACCCAATCACATTCACACAAGAACCGGAAGGGCATCCACTGGGTCGCCAAATTGTTATTCATGCGGATGGAATGAATTCGCGGTATCGTATTAAAGACGGGCGCATTCAGCAAATCTTTCGTGATGTCGGGCGTATGCGTTTTACAATTAATGTGGAAGAAGCGATGACCACGAAAGATAATAAATTTTTGACGACAAAATATGTGGTCTATTATTTTTCAAAGGATGGGAACATTACTCAGGTCGAAAGTTTCACAGATACGCCATTTGAAATGAACGGGGTTTATGTTCCGGGGACACGAAGGATTATTTTAGTGGAAGCGGGAGCGGTCATCGTTCGAACGTTAACATTCAAGAACTATCAAGCGCTTTAGTTAAATTCATTTTTAGGGGCAACGCATGCGTTGCCCCTAAAAAAACTGAATTGGGAGTATTATGAAAAAACTTTCGGAACATTTTAGCGGAGAAGACAAAGAAGCCAAGATCGCGGAATATGAACGCGAGATTGAAAAACTACTGATTCAAGTGAGCGCGATGGAAGAGGAACTCAAAGAATCGAGACAGTCTCGTTCCGTTTTGACGCAAGCGCTGAAACAAAATGAAAAACTCATTGGTGCGCTGGGCGAGGCAAAAAATCAAATCGAGGCGCTTAAAAAAGAGGTTGAAAAACTGACCGCGCCACCTGCCAGTTATGCCATCTATGCCGGGCCGGAAGAGGACGGCACCGTTTCTGTTTTTGTCTCTGGCCGAAGAATGAAAGTCAATCTGCATCCTGATATTTCGGTCAATGATCTAAAACGTGGACAGCAAGTGATTCTCAACGAAGCATTAAACGCAATTGAGGTCAAAGGATTTGAAACGCAAGGAGAGGTGGTTAGCTTGAAAGAGCTTTTAGACGGAGGGCGCGCGATTATCACATTGCGCTCCGATGAAGATCATGTGGTGACGCTCTCTGAACCAATGATGGAGCAACATCTTTCTGTGGGAGATAATCTGCTTTATGATGAAGGCTCCGGGTTTATCTTAGAGAAACTGCCGAAATCCGAAGTGGGTGATATCGTGATTGAGGAAATTCCAGATGTGACTTACGAACAAATTGGTGGATTGTCCGTGCAATTAGAGCAGATTCGCGATGCCGTTGAACTGCCGTTTCTTTATCCTGATCTCTATGCGGAACATCGTTTGGCTGCACCCAAAGGGGTCTTATTATATGGCCCACCCGGATGCGGAAAGACATTGATTGCCAAAGCGGTGGCCAGTTCCATTGGCACGAAATTAAAGGGGCGTTCGGGCAACGAGGTGCGTAATTTTTTTCTGCATGTTAAAGGGCCGGAGCTTTTAAATAAATATGTCGGAGAAAGTGAGCGTCAAATTCGAGAAATATTCAAAAAGGCGCAAGAGCATGCCGAAGAGGGGAATCCGGTGATTATCTTTTTCGATGAGATGGACGCGCTTTTCAGAACACGCGGTACAGGCATCTCCTCCGATACCGAGTCCACGATTGTGCCGCAATTTCTTTCCGAAATTGACGGATTGGAGCGATTAAGAAATGTGATTGTTATTGGGGCAACCAACCGGCAGGATCTGTTAGACCCGGCCATTATGCGGCCGGGGCGGCTTGATATCAAAATCAAGATCGAACGGCCTGATGAAGACGGCGCGCGCGATATTTTCCATAAATACGTCACTCCCAATCTGCCGTTTCATCCAGACTTGTTTCTTGGCGGAGAAACCGATCGTCAGAAAGTGGTGGACGAAATCGTTAACGTGGCCGTTTTAGAGATGTATGAAAAGCGGGAGAATAATAAGTTTTTAGAGGCGACTTATGCCAACGGAGAACGAGAAACTTTCTACTTCAAAGATTTCTCGTCCGGTGCAATGATTGAAGGCATTGTTGCTCGGGCAAAAAAATATGCGGTCAAACGCGCAATTGATACAAAAATAAAAGGGATGAAAAAAGAAGATTTTATCCAAGCGATTCGCGACGAGTTCAAGGAGAATGAAGATCTGCCGAATACGACGAATCCAGATGATTGGGCAAAAATTTCTGGAAGAAAAGGGGAAAAGATCGTTCATATTCGTACGATTGTGGGAGAGTCAGAAGCGAAGGCAAAACCGGTTGAAACCATTACAACGGGACATTATCTCTAAATGAAGAAAATTATTGGGACCGAGACCGAGTTTGGGATCATCTTAAAAGGAGAAGGAAGATCGGATGCGGTGACCAACTCGATGTTCTTGGTCAATAGCTATCCAGATGTCCTCTCCTCCGCGCCGCTTTGGGATTACGAGAACGAAAATCCGCTAATTGACGCACGCGGCTTCCAAGCGGATGGCGAGCGCGAGCGTCCTGGGTCGGAATATAATCGGCTTTTGAACAAGTTGCTCGTCAATGGCGGCCGTTTCTATGTGGATGGTGCGCATCCAGAGTATTCCACGCCGGAATGCGCCGATCCGAAAGAGCTGGTTTTATACGAGAAAGCGGGAGAGCGGATTTTGGCACTTTCGGTTGAATTTGCGAATCGGCGAAAACGCGGAGAGGCGGCATTCTCGATCTATAAAAACAATAGTGATCATAAGGGCAATAGTTACGGCTATCATGAAAATTATCTTGTGGATCGGGCCGTTTCGTTTGATAAACTCTCTGCCCAACTCATTCCTTTTTTAGTGACGCGCCAAATATTCACGGGGTCTGGCAAGGTCGGCTCCGATTTGAAAAACGACAACACCCCCTATCAGATTTCTCAGCGATCTGATTTTTTTGAGGTGCTGATTGATCTGAATACAATGGTGAAGCGTCCCATTATTAATACGCGCGATGAACCGCATTCGGATCCAAAACGATTTCGCCGATTGCATGTGATTGTTGGCGATGCCAATATGTCGGAGATCACAACCTACTTGAAAGTCGGGACGATGTCGTTGGTTCTGACGATGATTGAAGAGGGGCGGGAAGTAAGCGGTGTTGGTTTGGACGATCCAGTTCGTAGCATCAAAGAGATTTCGCGTGACCTCACGTTAAAAGAAAAAGTGCGCCTAAAGTCTGGATTGGCGTGGAGTGCGATTGAGATTCAAAGGGCGTATCTGGAAGCGGCCGAGCGGCATTTTGAGCAATCGGCCGATCCCATAACAGAAGAAATTTTACAGCGATGGCGGTCTGTTTTGGATCGGCTGGCTGAAGACCCAAAGCTGCTTTCAAGGGAGATTGACTGGGTGATTAAGCAGGAACTGATTTCCTCGTATATGCAGCGTAAAGGGTGCGGCTGGAAAGACCCGCGTGTTGCAATGATGGACATCCAATATCACGATGTGGTTTCGGAGAAAGGGCTTTATTATGCGTTGGAACGCAGCAATCATGTGGATCGGTTGCTGACGGATGATGCAATTTTGCGGGCATGTGAGACTCCTCCAGAATCCACTCGGGCCTACTTTCGTGGCACTTGTCTGAAGAAATTTTCCAAAGAGATTCACGCAGCGAGTTGGACGAGCATTTTATTTAATGTGGGAGATGGGGCTGTGAAAAAGGTTCCGTTGATGGATCCGATGAAGGGAAACAAAGAGGGCGTGGGGCGGATTTTAGAAAAGGCCAAAACAGTTGAGGAATTACTTACATTGCTGGCCGGGTAATCCACCAGACCCATTTAGATAAGGGGAGGGTTTTATATGTCAAAACAAGTTAAGAAGGAAACCAAGAAAGATCCAAATAAAAAAGAAGAGGTGGTCTCGAATCCAGAAACCACTAAAAAAGGCGAAAAACTCAAAGAAGATATGGATAAGTTAATGGATGAGATTGACGACGTCTTGGAAGAAAATGCCGAGGAGTTTGTCAAAAATTATGTGCAGAAAGGAGGGCAGTAATATTTTAAAATTCAATGGGTCAGAATCGAGTTTTCATCAATTATTGATAGACAATTACCCTTCGTTTTTTTTGGCGCCTTCATCTGAAGGGGAGCAGGGGAGAACGCCTTTGAGTGTTCCGCATGGAACAACCGTATTGGCGTTGAAGTTTCAGGGTGGCGTGATTGTTGCCGGGGATCGTCGTGCAACCGAAGGGTATTCGATTGCCGAACGCCGAATCGAAAAAGTCCATGCAGTGGATGAAACCTCTGTGATGGCGATTGCCGGTGCTGCGGGGCCTTGTATGGAGATGGTACGGCTTCTTCGCGTGGAGTTGGAACATTATGAGAAAATTGAGGGCATCAAGCTTTCCATGGAGGGCAAGGCCAGCAAATTGGCCTCGATGATTAAGATGAATATGCCGATGGCCATGCAAGGCTTAGTGGTCATGCCGCTTTTTGCCGGTTTCGATGCGAAGCGAAACTGCTGCCGAATTTATAAATATGATGTGGCCGGGGGCCAGTACGAAGAGGCGGAGTATTACGCGATTGGATCGGGCGGCAGAGATGCACGCGGCTCAATGAAAAAGATTTTCAAAAAGGATTTGAGCCATGATGAGGCAATTGGCGTGGCTTTGGAAGCGCTTTATGATGCCGCGGAGGCCGATGTTGCAACGGGTGGCCCCGATTGGGTTCGCGGTATCTTCCCGATCGTAAAAGTAATTACCGAAGAGGGGATTGAGACCGTTTCCGATCCAGTCTTAAAAGAAAAACTAAGCGATCTGATCGTTCAACAAGGAGAATAAAGACATGGCAACGCCGTATTACGTTTCCCCAGAACAGATGATGCAGGACAAGGCGGAGTACGCCAAAAAAGGAATCGCAAAAGGGCGATCCATTATCGCTCTGGAATACAATGATGGGATTTTGTTGGTGGCCGACAATCCCAGTTCCTTGAATAAAATCTCGGAGGTTTATGACCGAATTGCCTTTGCGGGTGCCGGCCGCTATAGCGAGTTTGAAAATTTAAGGAAGTCCGGAATTCGACATGCGGATATGAAAGGGTTTTTATACAGCCGGGATGATGTGAATGCAAAATCGCTGGTGAATGCCTACTCGCAGGCGTTAGGGACGGTTTTTAGTCAGGAGACCAAGCCGGTAGAAGTGGAAGTCTTGGTTGTCTCAGTTGGGCTTTGCAATGATCCAAATGAAATCTATCGGGTTTCTTTTGATGGCTCGATCTTTGATGAAAAGGGCTTCACGGTGATTGGTGGAAAATCGGATGCGTTATTGACCAAGCTCAAGGATCGTTATGCCGCTTCTCCCATTTCGGGGGCTTCGTTAAAAGAGGCGGTTTTATCTTGTGTGGCGGTGATCGGAGAGGTGAATGGCCAAAAGATAAATGATGACGGGTTGGAAGTGGCGACGCTTTCTCGCTCTGGATCTGGCCGGGTCTTCCGACGGTTGCCGCAATCGGAATTGGCGGGGTATCTAATCTCGTAGTCGGTTTTTTTATCATGAAAAACCGAATCTTTGGGCTTGAAAATGAATACGGATTGATTTTTTCTCCAGCTGGGAAGGTCTATCTTCCCATGGAGAAAATATTAGGCTATATTTTTGATGGCTTAATCCCCAATAGTTGGCCATCCAACGCATTTCTCTGTAATGGGGCGCGATTTTATCAAGACACCGGATGCCATCCCGAATACGCGACTCCCGAATGCGATAATGTCCTCGATCTCGTTATCCATGACAAAGCGGGTGAGCGTATTTTGGAATCGTGTTTGCCGATTGCCGAAGAGCGTTTGCGACAAGAAGGCCTTTCCGGGACGATCTCGATCTATAAAAACAATACCGATTCAATGGGCAATACCTATGGCTGTCATGAGAATTATTTGATTCGTCGCGACGTTGATTTTTGGAAGGTGGCCGATCAGTTAATTCCTTATTTTGTAACCCGCCTCATTTATACCGGAAACGGCAAGGTCTTAAAAAGTGCTGGGAAATGCCATTATTATATTTCACAACGGGCACAGCATATTCATGAAAAAACGTCGTCTTCCACGACATCATCCAGAAGTATTATCAATACCCGTGATGAGCCGCATGCCGACGCGGAAAAATATCGCAGGCTTCATATTATTTTGGGGGATTCGAATATGTCGGAGGTTGCCACTTATTTGAAAGTGGGAACGACCGCGCTGATTCTTTCGATGATTGAGTCGGGGCGGTCGGTCTCCGGCATGGCCTTGGAAGACCCCGTGAAGGCGATGCGGGAAATCTCGCGAGACCTCACGCTGCGAAAGCGGATTCGGATGGAAAATGGAAAAGAGATGACTGCGCTTGAGATTCAACGGGTCTATCTGGAAGCGGTCAAAGCCTATTTAGCAGACGAGGAAGAAGATGAAGCAAATCGTGACATTGTCGTGCAATGGGAGTCTGTTTTAGAACAATTGGAAGAAGCCCCTGATCGGTTGGTTGGCAAAGTGGACTGGATTACAAAACGAGGGCTGATCACTTCTTTTATGGACAAAAAAGGTTGCGGGCTGGATGATCCGCGCGTTGCAATGATGGATTTGCAGTATCATGATATTAATCGGAAACGCGGTCTTTATTATTTATTGTGTCAGAAAGATTGGATTCAAAGAATGGCCAGTGATGATGCCATTGAAAGTGCGATGGAGAATCCGCCGGAAACGACACGGGCAAAAATTCGAGGCGATTTTATTCGGTTTGCCAAGGCAAAAAATCGTTCCTATACGGTGGATTGGACATATCTAAAACTCAATGGTTATTGGGAGGAGACGATTCTTTGCATGGATCCGTTTGCTTCCTCCAACCCCAGATTAAAGGCACTCATTGCTGCTGCGATTCCCCACAAATAAGTGCTGCGAGCACTGCGAGTACTGGCGTACCCTGTTTTTTTTATTAGGGCTATTTTTTCTTTCAGACTCGCTTTACGCCGATTCGCCCCCTCCCTACATTGATATTCATCAGGGGGAGGTCATTGCCTTTTCGGTTTCTGTTAATCCTGATGTAAAATCTGTTGTTGGGGAATTTCGCGGAGAATCCGTTTCATTTTTTAAATCAAACCAGAACGAATATACCGCATTGATTGGGGCTGACCTTGCGCAACCTTTGGAAGAAATGCCTTTTGTGATTACGGAAAAAAGCGAAAAGAGAGAAAATCGGCATGAACGAATTGTTCAGATTTTGCCAACAGAATTTGGTGTCGAGCGATTTTCCGTTCCAAAAAACAAAGTAGATCTCGATGAGAAAACGGCGGTGCGCGTAGAGAAAGAGGCGACGCGGTTTAAGCAGACGTTTAGCAAAAGTTTCAATGAACGATTGTGGCAATCGGCCTTTATTGTTCCCGTGGTTGGGAAACGTGCTGGAACATTTGGGCAAAAACGCGTTATCAATGGTCAGGAGAAAAATCCGCATACGGGGGAAGATATCAAGGCGCCATTGGGCACGGAAGTTATTGCGTCCAATGATGGAAAGGTTGTTTTATCGGGCGATTTTTTCTTCAACGGCATTTCGATTGTGATTGATCATGGCGGTGGCCTTTTTACAATGTACTTTCATTTATCGGAAATAAAAGTAAAAGCGGGCGACTTCGTTACGCAGGGGGAAGGGATTGGCAAGGTAGGACAAACCGGTCGCGCAACGGGTCCGCATCTGCATTGGGGTGCGCGGCTTCATGGTGCACGGGTTGATCCATTCGCACTGATTAAGGCCATCAGCGAGATGCCCATTATAGACAACGGTTGATGTTGGTCTTGACATGGGAACCCTAAACTCATTATGGTCTTTCCAGTCCATTGAGTGAATTTATTATCCTGTAAAAACAAAAAAGGAGGATCTGTGAGCGTAAAAGAAGTTTATTTAAGTCCGAGTCAACAGGTTGAAAAATGGCGTGAGATCAATGAATGGTTGAAAAAATCGTTTCCCAAAGAAGTCATTCCTGAAGAGGCGTTCAAAGCCATGGAGGGTCAGTTGAAGTCTGTGGATAGTCAAAGCCGTCTTTTTTACGGGTTTGGCGATGACGGTGCGGGCAATGCCGATTCGTTTTTAACAGGACACCTTTTTGTGACCTATCTTGTCCAGAAGCATCCATCTGAGAAGTGGCGTTTTATAGACTTTTATCCTGCGCCGCCGGATCCAATGCGGTTTGATTTTTATCGCCCAAAAATAAAAATGCGGGAAGGTGCCGCCGTTCGGCCTAAAGGGTTTTACTTAAAGCAGATTCTGGAGAAAGATTATGCGGAAGGGATTGGTGCAACGCATCAGGCCAGTTCTCCAGGCGATGTTCGCAAGCTTTCTCCGTGGGGATGGGGATCCGAAGGATTCCAGTTTCTGGCGTTGGAAGATGCGTATGTGAAATTGATTATGGATAAAAAAGTAAGTGCTTTTGTCCTCGGTGATTACGCCGTTTCTCCGTATGGAACGAACGACTTTTCCAGCACGATGGTCATTGGACACTCTCGGGGGAAACTAGAGTTGGGCATGACCAACATGCGAGACAATATTCCCAAGTTTGCTCCGTCCCACTTTGCATAGGGCAAGTGTTTCTAATGGGCACCTCTTCTCTGACCGCGCAGTCGGTTTTTAGGGTTGCCATAATCTTACGCGCGGGTATCTGGCGGCGTACCCAAGTGGTTAAGGGAGCAGTCTGCAAAACTGCGATTCATCGGTTCGAATCCGATCGCCGCCTCCCATCTTTATCAATGCATTATGATCCGACCTCTGATCAAGAGGTCTTGTCCACTCCATACAAAAATAGATTTTTTATCGTAACACTGGTATAAACTTTCCCATGCAGACGCACAGTGAAAAGCCGATCTTTGTTGTCTCTGATTCGACAGGAGAGACGGCAGAAAAAATGCTGCAAGCGGTTTTGTCTCAATTTTCAAACATCAAAACGACTGTCTTACGAAGAACCTATATTCGAACGGAAGCGCAGGTCTCTTCCCTTGTGGAGGAGGCTGGAGGAAAGAACGCGCTGGTTATCTTCACATTTGTTTCTGAAATTTTAAGAAACACGATGCGGGAAGAGGCGCTCAAGTCTGGTCTTTTAGCGATTGATCTTCTGGGGCCTCTTTTAAGCACAATGAGTTACTTTTTAGGGGTTGCGGCGGAGTCCATGCCGGGGCTTCTTCATCGTGTGGACACCAACTATTTTAGCCGAATCGAAGCGGTTCAGTTCACGGTCAAACATGATGACGGACAAGAAGCCGCGACATTGGATCAAGCGGATATTGTTTTAGTGGGGCCTTCCCGCACGGCAAAAACGCCGCTTTCAATCTATTTGGCTCAATTTGGCTATAAGGTCGCCAATGTTCCGATTGTGCTGAATCTGCCTCTTCCAAAAGAAATTTATAAGGTGGCTCAAAATAAGATTGTGGGGTTGGTCATTGACGCTTTTCGGCTTGTGGAGATTCGAGAAGCCAGAATGGAAAAAATGAAGCGACAAATTCCGGGCTATGCCGATATTCAGAAAATCATACAAGAGCTTTATTATTGTAAAGAACTATACCGAAAAAACCCAGGATGGGGAGTGATTGATGTCACAGGGCGAGCCGTCGAGGAAGTGAGTACCGATGTGTTAAACCTGATTAACGGCTCTCGTAGAGCGATTCTATGATGTCAGTATCCTGTCTAGACAATGGGGTACACCTTAAGCAAAACCTCTTAAAAGATAAGGACATATCGCATGTTCCATCCGCCGCTTGCTGGTATTTGGCCCAGGACACACCCCAGCAATCCCCACCAACCGCATCAGTCGTTGAACGCGTTTCCGATTGACTCCATGCCTCAGATGACGCAGAGAAACAACCATCTTCCTGCTCCCGTAAAACGGGGTCTCCGTATACTGGGCATCGATGAGATTCATCAGCGTCACGTCTCGCAGGGGGCGTACCCCCTTCCGAATCCATCGCTACTGGCTCGTAATACCAGCTCGACCGAGACAATTCGAGCAGATCGCACTGCCGATTCACGCTCAACACCTCGTTCCCAGAATCGATCCA
>JBBTIN010000053.1:0-25490 GCA_038059935.1 Nitrospirota bacterium | reverse complement strand
ACACCCATTATGATCTATCCGCTCCCATCCCGGTAACCTTTAATTTGATCTATAAGGTATCATTGCTTTTTCGCAATTTTATTGCTATTCTCCCGTCCCATCTGTGGAGCAAAAATTGATTCGTCTGTTTTGTCGTTTTTTATTTCAATTTGTTTCTTGTTTGCGACCGGCAGCTTTGCTGATGGCTTTTTTGGTATTTTTTGCTTTACCCTCCTACGCCGCCGAATTGGAACCACAGATCATTACGCCTGTAGAGGCGACCCAACCACAGGCATCCCCCACACCTGTAGAAGCGATTCAACCACAAGTACCTCCTGTTACCCCTGTAGAGGCGACCCAACCACAGGCATCCCCCACACCTGTAGAAGCGATTCAACCACAAGTACCTCCTGTTACCCCTGTAGAGGCGACCCAATCGCAAGCATCCCCCACACCTGTAGAAGCGATTCAACCACAAGCACCCCCTATTCCTGAAATCATCACGCTACCACAGGAACTTACCCCAGTTAGGTCTTTGCCAAAAGTGGTTGGCCCAACCATTTATATTGCAAAAATTACAGGGGGGGAGTATTCAACATCGTCGGATATACAGCAAGCCATTGCCGAGGCATTAAACAAGGAACTCGAAAAAGAGCCGTCTCTTACAGCCGCATTGAATATTCATTTACTGCCCACACCCATACCCATTACCGATTCGAATCAGATCGTCTCGTTGATTCCCGATCAGACAGAGAAACAAAACGAAGGGGCGGTGGTCATCTTTGGAGAGCAGACCTCCTCACCCGATCAGGGAGAGCAGCTTCATTTGAAGGTCGCCCTGCTTAAACACTCACAAGATAAGCCTTATCTTCTCGCAATGTCGCATGGCTTTACGGACACGCCCCCCGCCTCTCCGACATTGCCGCATCAGATTGTGATTACCCTTCCCGCGCTCAAAGAATTTGCCCTATTGGAGCGGCTGATCCGCGCATGGGGACTCTCTGAAAAAGAAAAATGGCACGCATCTACCTTGGCATTTGACGCGTTGCTATTAGACAAGACCATTTCTCCTTCCGGAATTGGTGGGATTCTTTACTATGCTGCATGGGCAGAATACTGGAACTACATGGATACACGAGAAGTTAGCTTGCTGGAGAAGGCCATTCGCCTTTTTGACCAAGCTGCAGAGGCACACAGGGTCGCGCAAGATTTTCACGAATATGCGCGAGTCCAGCTTGGTTTAGGAATTTGTTATCGCACGCTTGCCGCGACTGGCGTGGCATCGGGGGATCATTTAAGGCGCGCGGTTTCATTGATTCAAGAGGCGGTACGTCTATTGAAGAACCAAAAAAACGAGACCGACGCGATGGCCGCGCAAAATATTTTAGGCGTAACCTATCAAGATTTGGCATTGCTTAAGTTGGAGCCTGAACAGAATTTGAACTTTTCGCTTTCTGTCCTAAATGGCTTATTTCCAAAACAAGGAGAAGTGCTGAAACCCGTCGAGGCTGATAACGGTGCGATTGTTAAAAATAACATGAGTCTCGCCCATCAAGCGCTGGCCTTTTGGGGTATTGCGCCTGAACAGCATTTGAAGAAATCCATTGATCTACTGCAAGGCGCGATGGAGGCAAAGGAATACAAAAACGAGATGCTTCATGCGATGTCTCAAGGAAATATTGGTTTAGGCTATCAGGGATTGGCTTTATGGGGCGTTGAACCGATTTCCAGTTTGAATGCCTCTAACGAGGTTTTGAAAACCGCGATCGCATTATGGGAGAAACAAAACAATCGTCCACGGTATGCCGTTTTGTATGGAAGCCTTGGAGCGAATTATCAGTCGTTGGCTTCGTGGGGTGTTCAACCGGAGCAAAATCTAAATCTTTCTGTTGAGACGCTACTGAAGGCGGCTTCTCTCCTCAAGGAATTACAAAATCGTTTCGAATATTCGGGAATACAGGCAAATTTGGGAGTCAGCTATCAGATGCTGGCCGTGAGGGGAATCCATCCTGCAGAAAATTTTACAAGCGCAATTGCCGTGTTAAAAGAGGCTGCGATATTTTGGAAAGAGCAAAATGACCGCGCTGGATTTGTTAACGCAAAAAATAACATGGGGGTCTGTTATCTTGGGCTTGTTCGGCTGGGAGTTGACACTGAAAAAAATCAGGCCCTTGCCGATGAGTCATTCAAAGAGGCTCGCACCAGAGAGCCAAAGGCGGTGGCTCCATCCTCACCTGTAAATTAACGAGAGAGATCATGATGAAAAAAATTATTTTTATTGGACTGTTGTTTTTTTGTTTGAACGGATGTCAGAAAAAAGTTCAAGAAATTGTTATTGGAACCGCCGGGCCGATGACTGGAGATCAGAGTAAACTGGGCGGAGATGTCGCGAATGGCGTGCGGCTTGCCGTTGATGAGTGGAACGAAAAAGGCGGAATCAATGGCGTTAAGATTCGGCTCGAGATCGGAGATGACCAACACGATCCAAAACAGGCCGTTTCTGTTGCCAACAAGATGGTTAATCTGGGGATTGCCGGAATGATCGGCCATTTTAACTCGAGTGCCTCCATTCCGGCTTCATCGGTTTACGAACGCGCCGGTATTCCGATGATTACACCGGCTTCGACCAATCCGCAGTTGACGAATCAAGGGTATCAGATGGTCTTTCGAGTTTGCGGCCGAGACGATCAGCAGGGAAAGGTGGCGGCCGATTTTGCCGTCCAAGCGTTTCAGGCAAAGAAGCTTGCGATCCTTCACGACAAAACGACTTATGGTCAGGGATTATCCGAGGAATTTCGGAAGGCTGTATCAGAACAATCCAAAGCGGTTGAGATTGTTTCATTTGATGGTCTGACACAAGGGGACAAAGATTTCCGAGGTGTGCTCACCGCACTAAAAGGGAAAAACCCGGATATGATCTTTTTTGGAGGAATATTTCCTGAAGGCGGGCTGATCAGTAAGCAAGCAAAAGAAGTGGGATTGACTGCACCAATTATGGGCGGTGATGGCATTTTTGACCCAAAATTTATTGAGATTGCAGGGATAGCGGCAGAGGGATCATTCGTTACCTTTACGCCTGATCCAGAGAAGATACCCCATGCAAAAGGTTTTTTTCAAAAATATAAGGCGCGGCATGGAGAAGGATTGGCACCTTATGCAATTTACGCTTATGATGCAACGCATATTCTTTTAAAGGCGTTGGCTCAAGCGGGAGGTATTTCAGTGAAGGGCGATAAAAAGAAAGTGTCTGAAATTATTCGTAATATGAAATATGATGGGGCGTTGGGGCATATCGAATTTGACACAAAGGGAGACGTGAAAGCCTCTCCGTACGTGGTCTGGACAACAAAAGGTGGCCGATTTGAAGAGTTTTGGGCACCGGGACAGCCGATGCCGACAAACGCTTCTGATGTGTTGATGCCGGCCACGCATGACGCTTCCTCTTGATGCCATGTTGCTTCAGCAACTCGTAAATGGGCTGACACTTGGCAGCATCTATGCCTTGATCGCCCTTGGCTACACGATGGTCTATGGGATATTGGAGATGATCAATTTCGCGCACGGCGAAATTTATATGATCGGATCGTATCTGTGTATCATCTTTCTGGGCATCTTTACATACTTTGGATTGACACAATCCCACCTGCTGCTCTCCTTGTTTCTTGTGGCGATTCTCTCTGCGGTGACTTGTGCCGGATATGGCATCGCGATGGAGCGGATTGCTTATCGGCCGATTCGATCCGCGCATCGGCTTTCTCCATTGATTTCGGCATTGGGGGTCTCCATTTTTTTGCAAAATTATGTGATGTTGACACAAGGCTCTTCGGATAAAGTCTTTCCTCATGTTTTCCCAATTTCGTCAAATTCGTTTGGCGCATTTCCCATCACGCCAATTCAGTTGTTCATTATTGTTTCGGCGATTCTCTTAATGGCGGGGCTTCATTTTTTTGTTCAAAAGACTTCTCTTGGAAAGGCCATGCGAGCGGTTGCACAAGATAAAATGATGGCGTCGCTTTGCGGTATCCCCATTGATCGGGTGATTGTCGTGACCTTCGTGATCGGTTCGATGCTAGCCGCGATGGCTGGGGTGATGGTCTCGATTTATTATGGGGTGACCAGTTTTTACATCGGCTATGTTGCTGGCATGAAAGCCTTTACTGCGGCAGTCATTGGTGGAATTGGCAACATTCCTGGCGCGATGCTTGGCGGGATACTGTTGGGAATGATTGAATCTTTAGGCGCGGCCTATGTCTCCAGTGAATTTAAGGACGGTTTCGCCTTTATTATTCTAATTTTTATTCTTATTTTTCGTCCATCGGGACTCTTAACAAAAAACGCTTAATGCAGATGTTATCTTCGTTTAAAACAATATTGATCGGGTCGCTTTGGTGTGGATTGTTGGTCATTCCTTTCATGGGGGTACAAGGTGCCCTGCTCGTCGCGGCTGTGTTGGTGATGGGTGCAATTGGTTATCAGACGATTTTTCGCCAATGGGCTTTAGGCCGATTTTCAAAAATGGGTTTGCTTTTATCGGGGGTTTATTCTCGCTTACGGACTCCCGTGTTGGGTAGAAGGTTTTGGGGTATCGGTGTTGTCGCGCTGCTTGTTGTGCCGATCTTTTTGAATAATTATTATCTAGATATCTTAACGCTGGCACTGCTTTACGCCTTACTGGCAGTGGGTTTGAACATCACAGTGGGTTTGACGGGACTTCTTGATTTGGGTTACGCTGGCTTCTACGGAATCGGGGCGTATGCCTACGCGTTGCTTTCCACAAAATGGGGTCTTTCCTTTTGGCTTGGCGTGCCGTTTGGAGCCGTTATTGCAGCCTCTTTTGGTTTGTTGTTGGGAGTGATTACGCTGCGATTGCGCGGGGATTATTTGGCAATTGTCACATTGGGATTTGTTCAGATTGTCTATCTGGTTTTGAACAACTGGGATAGCCTGACGAATGGTCCGAACGGCATTCTGCAAATTAAGCAGCCAGAGATTGGCAGTTTTCTCCTTGAACAGCCTATTCATTTTTATTATCTGGCGCTTTTCTTTTTGATTGTCGCTCTTTTTGTTGTTTATCGCATTGCTTATTCGCAGATGGGACGGGCATTTTGTGCGATTCGGGAAGATCCGATTGCCGCCGAAGCGATGGGAATTGATACGACTCGGATGAAAATATTGGCGTTTGTATTGGGTGCTGGTGTTGCGGGTGTTGCCGGTGTTTTCTTTGCGGCAAAATATACGTTTGTCTCTCCGGAAAGTTTTACTTTTTTTGAGTCGGTTCGGATTTTAACGATGGTTGTTTTGGGTGGAATGGGGTCTCTTTTTGGTGCCGTTTTAGGGGCTTTTTTGCTCACTTTTTTACCGGAGATGCTTCGCGGCCTTGACCTTTACCGGATGCTCATTTTTGGCGCGACATTGGTCTTGATGATGATGGTGAGGCCGCAAGGGTTGCTGGGAACGTCCCATAAATAGAAAGAGGTATTTCGTGTCATTTGAATATCAATATATTACAACATCGGAAGCGCGGGATGAAGCGATTGATCGGCTGTCTCGTTTGAATGAAATTAGTGTTGATATTGAAGGGGATTCCCTTTATCACTATAACGAACGCGTTGCGCTCATTCAGATTTCAGGAGAAGATCGGCACTATGTTTTTGATCCTTTTTTGCTGGATTCGGTTTTGGAGCTTCGACCTCTTTTTGAAAATCGGGCAATCCTGAAGATTTTTCACGGATCGGATTACGATATTACCTCGCTAAAAAGAGATTATGGTTTTAAGATCGGCCCGGTTTATGATACTGCGTTGGCAGCGCGCGCGATTGGAATGCTGCGTTATTCGTTGAAGGAATTGGTCTTTCGTTACTTTCAGGTCACCCTATCCAAAGAGCATCAGAAATCGGATTGGTCTGTTCGGCCACTTTCAAAAGAGCAGCTTGATTACGCAGCAGAAGACACGGTCTACCTTTCTTCGCTTCGTTTATTATTAAATGAGGAGGTGGAAAAAAGGGGGAGGGCTGATCAGATTTTAGAAGAATTCAAACTGATGGAAGAGTTGGCATGGACAAGAAAGCCGTTTGATCCAGACGACTATATTCGCATCAAAGGGGCAAACGCCTTACCTCCAGAGGGACAGCAGATTTTAAGGGAGTTGGTAGGAATTCGAGACCAATTGGCGAAGGAAAAAGACCTTCCCCCCTTTAAGGTGGCACATAGTGCCGATTTGGTTCGGCTTGCCACAGAGCGACCAGCCGATGAGACTGCATTTTTGGATATTTTTCCAAGAGGACGGATTGTCAAAGATCGTCTGCTCTGGCTTGAGGCCATTTCTCGCGGCGCTGCTTTAACCAAGCCGCTTCCAAAGAAATCAAAAAAGGCGGGTAGTGTCAGCAGTGTTCCAATGACGCGATATCAGCAAAAGCTGTTTGTCAAACTTCGGTTATGGCGAGATAAACAAGCCGAAGCGGAAGGGGTGGAGGCGTCAATGATTCTTACCACACTGGGGCTGGCCGATATCATTAAGAAAAGAGTCGCGAGTGTGGAGATGCTCAAAACGAGTTCAATCATTCGGAAGTGGCAAATTGATCGGTATGGCGAGCAGTTGGTGAAAGAGCTGACGACGTCTACACCCTAACACCCTACGCGGGTGGGCAAGCGTGACAGCTTCCGTTGGTCGCTGTAAAAAAAAGACTTACTATACACGTCTATTGTCTTAATATTTTTAGAGGTGCCTGTTAGTCTATTTCCATGTTACAACTTATTATTCGTTTTTTACAGATACTCAATTCAGAAGCGAATCCGAATCAGTTGAGTTTCGCCTTTGCGCTTTCGATGATCGTCGGCCTCACACCGACCTTGAGTCTGCATAATCTCATTCCGCTGTTTCTCGTGCTCTTTTTTCGTGTCAATCTGGCCGCGTTTATTCTAGGATTTCTCGTTTTTTCGATCACATCCTTTTTGTTAGACCCGTTTTTTCATGCGATTGGAATGCATGTTTTAACCCTTCCGACGCTCGAACCTTTTTTCACAAAGCTGTACAACATCCCATTATGGCGGCTTGAACATTTTAATAATTCCGTTGTGATGGGAAGTTTTATTTTCTCAATTGTTCTTTTCTTCCCGTTTCATTTTTTCTCAAAATATCTGATCGTGCGCTATCGGGAAGACATTTTATCCTGGATTCGAAAAACCCGTGTGATGAAAATGATTCAGGCCAATAAGCTCTATCAACTCTATTCAACCTATAACGAATGGAGAAACGGCTGATGAAGATTATCCGATGGTGGGGCGTTTTAGCGTTTGTTCTCGTTGTCTCGTTGATTGGCTTTTTCTGGCTGATGATGATAGATGGAATCATTAAGCGGGCGATTGAAAGAAATGGAACAAAAATAATCGGTGCAAGAGTGAATTTGGATCATGCCGATCTTTCCTTTTTCCCGATGGGGCTTACATTGACGCGCTTGCAAGTGACTGATCGGGATGAGCCCATGAAAAATGCCGTCGAGATTAAACGCATTGCGATGTCGCTTGATCCGATTCGGCTGCTCTCCCGAAAGGTAATTATTGAAGAGATGACGATGGACGGCATGGCCTTTCATACGCCGCGTAAAACCTCCGGTGCGATTGCCCAAAAGGCCGCCGTCCCTTTTGGCAAGCGACTGCAAGACACTTTGGGTCTCCCGGCATTTGAGACGCCCGATTTGCGTGAGATATTGGAAAAAGAAGAGTTAAAGACATTGATTCTGGCAGAGGCGATTCGTAAAGATTTTGATACGGGTGAGGCCAGATGGAAACAAACGTTGTCTGAGATTCCGGATCAAGAGAAATTGAAGGGCTATCGTGCGCGCATTTTAGAATTGAAAGCGGCAAAAAGCGGAAAGGTTGGAGACGTCCTCAAGGCAAAGGCCGATTTTGAAGTGCTTCGCGCCGAAATCAAACAAGAGGTGGCTAAAATTAAACAGGCAAAAAATGATCTGCAATCGGATCTTCAACATTTGAAGGGACAAGTCGAAGCGATTGTGAAAGCGCCTGAAGAAGATATTAAACATCTGGCGGAGAAGTATTCATTGACGCCAGAAGGCTTAACAAGGCTTTCCCGCACACTTTTTGGCAGTGAAGTGACGCGCACGATTGACACTGGGTTTCAATGGTACAACAAGTTTAAGCCGGTCATGGATTGGGTTGAAGAGAAAAGACGGGAGCAAGCGGCCAAACCAAAAGAGATCAAAAAAGAGCGATTTAAGGGGATTGATGTTCGGTTTCGTGAATATGCGCCGCTGCCTGATTTCCTAATTCGCAAAATCAAGGTCTCTGCCATTTCTGATGCGGGTGCATTTTCTGGAATCGTTCGTGATGTCACGGGAGATCAGCCGATACTCGGGCGTCCAACGACATTTCGTTTTTCAGGCGAGCAAATGACAAAGATGGAGTCATTTGCTTTGGATGGGAGTATGAATCGTATTCATCCGAAGGCTCCTGTTGATGAGGCCAATCTTCAGATTAAAAATTGGGGTCTCAAATCGTTTGCGCTCGCAAAGAGTGAGCGATTCCCAGTGGTGTTAACAGAGGGGATGGCGAGCCTCACGACAAAAATGGTGTTGAGAGGGGAGTCGGTTGTCGCAAATACCGCGATTGATTTTCGGCCCATCACCATTTTGGCAGGGCCCAAAGAGATGGACAAGCCTTTGATCGTGGCACTCGCTTCCGCATTGATGGATATTAAAGGATTTCATCTTTCGACAAAGGTGATAGGAACACATCGTGATTACGATTTGGAAATGGAATCCGATCTGGATGTGCTTCTCAAAGCGTCAATTGAGACGCGGGTTCGAGAACAAATCGCCATATTGAAAGTGCGGCTGAAGGAAAAGGTCATGGAGAAAGTGGCGCAGCCGATAGCCGATGTGAAAGCGCGGATGGGTCAATTTGCACCACTTTTAGATGAGCTTATTACGCGAGGGAAGATCGGGGATGAGCTGCTTGAAAAATATCTGAACGAGGCCAAAGAGATGGCACAAGAGCGACTTGACGAAGAAAAACGAAAATTAGAGGAGAAAGCAAAAGAGGAATTAAAAAAAGAAGAAGAAAAACAAAAAGAAAAATTAAAAGAAAAGCTTTTCGATAAGCTAAAGCTCCCGTTTTGATGGGCGTCTGAATTGTTTTGCAGATGCCCTGTCCCCCTATTTCAGCACAATACCCACAGGGCAATGATCCGACCCCATGACATCTTTTAAGATAAAGGCATCGGCCAATCGCCCACGCAATGATTCGGAAATACAAAAATAATCAATGCGCCATCCGATATTCCGCTTGCGACAGTTCATAAACGCGCTCCACCAGGTATAATGGCCACCGTCTTTATGCAATTCTCGAAAGGTGTCAATGAGACCGGCTTTCACGAGATTGTCAAACCCAGTGCGCTCTTCAGGCGTGAAGCCGTGGTTCTTGACATTGGCGGCGGGGTTGGTGAGGTCAATTTCTTGATGCGCGACATTCAGATCTCCACACATCACAACCGGCTTTTTCTTCTCAAGTGCTTTTAAATAGATCAGAAAATCAACGTCCCACTCCGCTGATCGGTAGGGCAACCGAGCAAGATCATTCTTGGAATTAGGCACATACACGTTCACGAGAAAGAAATCGGAAAGTTCAAGCGTTAGGACACGGCCCTCATCATCATGTTTGGCGATGTTCATACCGCATGTGATGTTAATCGGCGCGATCTTTGTAAGAATCACCGTCCCAGAATAACCGGCGCGTTTGGCCGGGTTCCAGTATTGCGTATAACCTTCCGTGATGAGATTGGCCTGTTCCTGAAATGCTCGTGATTCCTGAAGACACAAAATATCGGGATTCTCATTGTCCAGAAAATCCATGAACCCCTTTTTCAAGACCGACCGAATGCCGTTGACGTTCCATGAAATAAGTTTCATGAGTCATTTTTACAAGATTAGGATAGGGTTTATCAAGTATCATTTTTGCGCTGGTTTTGTTAGAGTCCAGAACATTTTCAGAAAGGATAAATATGATTGGTGTTATTTTAGCGGGAGGAAGCGGGACACGATTTTGGCCACTGAGTCGTGCGGCTTATCCCAAACAGCTTCTTAAAATTTTTGGCGATCAGACGCTCATTCAGACGACGATTTCTCGAATCGAACCGATTATTCCTGCGGATCGCCTTTATATTGTCACCAACAAAGAACAAGAAGAACAGATTCGATTTCAACTTCCGGCTCCTCCAAATACCCCGCGCTTTATTGGAGAGCCGGTTGGAAGAAATACCGCTGCCGCAATTGGCCTCGCGGCAATCACACTTTCAAAAAATGACCCAGATGAAGTGATGGTCGTTTTATCGGCCGATCATTTTATTGCCGATGAGAAACGTTTTTTGGATGCCCTTCTTTTGGCGGAAAAAATTGCGCAAGCGGGATTTCTTGTGACCATTGGCGCAAAACCCAATCGTCCTGAAGTCGGTTACGGCTATATACAAAAAGGACAATCCCTCTCATTATTTGAAGCCGCCTATCATGTAGAGCGTTTTCATGAAAAACCCAACAAAGTAAAGGCAGAAGGGTATTTACAATCGGGATCGCTTTACTGGAATACCGGCATTTTTGTCTGGAAGATCAAGACCATATTAGAAGAGATTGATCGTTTTCTCCCTGAATTGGGAAAAGGGTTAAAGACGATTGGCGAGAGTGAAAAGAAAGAAACGGCGGGCGTCTTTTCCGTGATAGAACAGGTGTATCCCACCCTGTCTTCCATCTCGATTGATTATGGCGTTTTAGAAAAGTCGGATCGCTTGGCGGTCATTCCAGCCGAAATGGGCTGGGAAGATGTTGGCTCGTGGAGCGCGTTGGATACCATTTTGCCTCATGATGAAAATGGGAATATCCTGACTGGTAATGTCGTGAATGTCGGTTCCAAAAATACGATTATTCACGCCAATCACCGGGTGATTGCCGCAGTGGGGCTGCATGATATTGTCATCGCAGATACCGAGGATGCAACGCTTATTTGTACAAAGGATTCGGCACAAGAAGTTAAACAAGTTGTTGAGGTATTAAGGAGTCGAAAAGAGGAGGCCTATCGTATCCATAAAACGGTATTGCGTCCATGGGGATCCTATTGTGTTTTAGAAGAGGGTGCCGGATTTAAGATAAAAAAAATTTGTGTGAACCCGCAATCCCGACTTTCGCTTCAGTCGCATAACAAACGGAGCGAGCATTGGGTCGTTGTTTCCGGAACAGCACGTGTGACTTGCGGTGAGTCAGTTTATACGATTACGGCGAATCAGAGTGCTTATGTTCCAGTTCAGACAAAACATCGGCTAGAAAACCCAATAGATGAACCCTTACAGATCATCGAGGTGCAGTGCGGAGAATATGTGGGAGAGGACGATATTACGCGGTTTTCAGATGATTTTGGACGTGTGAATAATCAAGGAGAATAATAGATGTCTATTTTTCGGGAATACGATATACGTGGGATTTACAAAGAGGAATTGACTGAAGAAATTGCTGTGGGGATTGGTGCCGCTTTTGGAACCCGGATTCGTCGTGCTGGCGGCACGGTTGTCTCTATGGGATACGATGTGCGTTTGAGTAGCCCGTCTCTTCGGGAAGCACTTTTGTCGGGCATTCTCTCAACGGGGATTAACGTGATGGACATTGGTGCTTGTCCGACGCCCGCGTTGTATTACTCTTTATTTCAATTGCCGGTGAATGGCGGGATCATGATTACGGCCAGCCACAATCCTGCCAATTATAACGGTTTTAAGATTTGCCAAGGGCGACAGTCTCTTTTTGGAGACGATATTCAGGGAATTAAAGCAGCGATAGCTTCCGCCGATTATGAAAAAGGGGTTGGCAGTTTGACCGTTGTAGATAACTTCCTTTCAACCTATCTTGATTATTTTGTAGGGCATTTCAAATCCTTTGCGCCGCAAAATGGAAACAGGCCGCTTCGGATTGTAATGGATTGCGGCAATGGCGCAGCATCGTTGATCGCGCCCGAAATTTTTAAGCGGCTGGGGATTGATCTGATTGAGCTTTATTGCACACCGGATGGCCGTTTTCCGAATCATCATCCCGATCCGACGGTGTCGGAAAATCTAGCCGATTTAATTGTTGAGGTCAAAAAACAAAAGGCCGATTTTGGAATTGCTTTTGATGGAGATGCCGATCGTCTTGGCGCTGTGGATGAGCACGGAGCGATTATCTGGGGGGATCGGTTGACCCTTCTTTTCGCAACACAAATTTTGAAAGAAAAACCGGGGGCTGTCATTATTTCGGAAGTGAAGGCTTCGCAAGTCTTATATGACGAAATTACCCGTTTGGGCGGGCGTGCGATTATGTGGAAAGCGGGACACTCTTTGATTAAGTCGAAGATGCGGGAAAGTGGTGCGTCTCTTGCCGGGGAGATGAGCGGCCATATTTTTTTCGCAGATCGTTTTTTTGGGTATGATGACGCGATCTATGCCGCGTGCCGTCTTGTTGAAATTGTGATATCGGCTGATCCAAACAAAACCCCGCTCTCCTCTCATTTCTCCCAGTTCCCAACAACCTATTCAACGCCGGAGCTGCGCGTGGATTGTCCTGAAGAGAAAAAATGGGAGATTGTTTCACAATGTCGTAAACAATTACAGCTGGAATTTGAGACGATTGATATTGATGGCGTTCGTTTTTTATTTCACGGAGGATGGGGTTTGGTACGCGCATCAAACACCCAGCCTGCTTTGGTTTTGCGATTTGAAGCCGATTCCCAATCGTTGTTGGAAAAGATGGAAGAGAAGGTTCGTGCAATGTTAAAATCGCTTTTGCACTGATTGAGTTAGTGGTATTTGATTTTTATTTTAGGTAAGGAGTCGCATGAAAAGAGGTCATTATCTATTTGTTTTATTTTTAATTTTAATCCCAGTGAAAGCGACTCTTGCGAGATCGAATGATCTTCGCGGCATTGAAGAGAGCAATAAAGGCGTGATTTCGTTGGTTGAGCAGGTGATGCCTGCCGTCGTGAGTCTCTCTCCTCCTAAAGCCGCTTTATTAATGCATTCAACCGATCCAGAAAAAGAAAAAGGCCCCAGCCCTTCGCCGCCCGGTTCCGGCAGTGGCGTGATTATTGATAAAAGAGGATTTATCGTGACGAACAATCATGTTGTGGGAGAGGCCGAGGAAATCGAAGTCACGCTTTCCGACAAGAGAACCTTTACGGGCAAGGTTGTGGGAAAAGACCCGGATACTGATCTTGCAGTGGTTAAAATAGATTCGGAGACGGACTTTCCTTTTGTCTCGCTTGGCGATTCCAAAAAAGTCAAAGTGGGTCAGTGGGTGATGGCGATTGGAAGCCCGTTTGGGCTGGATCGCACCGTGACCATTGGGATTGTGAGTGCGTTGGAGCGGGAAAAGGTTAATCTTTCCCGTTACGAAAACTTCATTCAGACCGATGCCGCGATTAACCCCGGGAATTCCGGCGGGCCTCTTTTTAATTTGTATGGCGAGGTGATTGGAATCAATACTGCAATTATTAATGTTGCACAAGGAATTGGATTTGCGATTCCATCCAACATGACACGCACTGTAACGGAGCAACTTATTGCGAACGGAAAGGTCATACGAGGCTGGCTGGGGGTTGGGATTCAGCCGTTGACAAAGGAGTTGGCCGAAAAAATGGGTCTAAAAGAAAAGGAGATCAAAGGGCGTACTGGTTTGTCCGAACCCAATGGGGTCTTGGTCAATGAGGTGTTTGAGGGAAATCCCGCTTTTTTAGGGGGGATTTTATCGGGTGATATTATACAGAAGGTTGAGGGAGAGTCGGTGAATACGACGAATGCTTTGGCCCGCATTATTGCTGGTTTCCCGCCGAAGCAAACGGTTGCGATTGATTTAATCCGTGCCGGGAAAAAACAACAGCTATTGGTGGCATTGGGAGAAAAGCAAGCGGATATGGAGGTTGCCTTGTTGCCAAAAAAGCCAGAACGCTTTTTCGGATTGACGCTTTTGGATGTCACGTCAGAACAGATTGAGAAGTTTAATCTGAAGGACGAGAAGGGCAAATCATCCACGATGGGTGTTGTTGTTACAGAAGTCGAAGGAGGATCACCTGCCGAATTAGAGGGCTTGAAAGTAGGAGATTTGATTAAAGAAGTCGAGGGCAAGCCTGCCGTAAATATTGAATCTTTTAAGAAGATCATTGAAGAGGCTGGAAAAATGAAGACGGTCTTGCTTCGGGTGAGTCGTGAAAACAGAGCCTTCTTTGTCGTGCTAAAACACACCCTAGCGGGTGGGCATGAGTGACGGCTTCCCGTTGGTCGCCGTAAAAACACGAGATTATTTGTCATTTCGACCGAAGGGAGAAATCTGTTACCTTAAGGTTATCAATTCCTTGAGATTTCTCACTTCGTTCGAAATAACAGAGTCGGTGACCGGGGCCAACTGCAAGAATAACGGAGTCTGTCGTGGTTTTACAGCGACCAACGGAAGCTGTCACTCCTCGCTGGCGGTCGCACCGCCGCTGGCGGCCGGGCCGCCTATTTGAAATCTACGGGGGGGTAAATATCGTGATTCACTGAATCAATCAGTTGGCGATAAACGGCTACCCCTTCGCCACCAAAACTGGCTAGACGGGTTCCTACGGCAATCAAGCGCGGTTTATCTTTTTCTGCGTAATAGAAACGAAATAACTTTTCGTAAAGATCACGCGCAACCTTCATGTCTGGATTCACGGGTACTTGATTAAAAAAATACTCCAAATGTTCTAGTGAATCGGAATACGTTTCTGTCCCGGAATTAAACTCGGCCAAGGCCAGATAAAAATAAGATACGGGAATTGTTTTATCCAATCCCCCTTTTAATATGGAAATCGCCTCTTTCGCGCGCGGCTTTCCTTGTCGAATCAAAGAGAGCCCTAACGCGTAAATCGCTTCTTGCCGTGTTGGAGAAAGCGTAATGCCTTTTTGATAATAGGCCTCCGCTTGTTTATAAAAAGAAGGATCATGGAGAATCTCCACCTTTTTTTCCAAAGCGCGCGATAACCGAATATACTGATAGGGAGAATAGCCTTCGATCTCAACGGATTCCTTCATTTTTTCGATCGCGTTATCTAATAACGGAATGTGTCGGACATCTGCTGCGCCCTCTTCGAGATGCCTTAAATATTCATAACGGATCACACGCTGTGAATAGGTATATGGAAAAAATATCGAATCGGATTGGTGTATTTTTTGAATGCGTCCCGTTTGAAGATAGGACAGATAATCGTGCATTTGACGAAAGGGGATAATTGTCCAGAAAATAAAAGCGGTCAGGAAAAACGCAGTGAGCGTTATAAAGAAAGCAAAGTATGCCCAATCCGAAGGGGAAAGCACCTCTGACGGAATATTTCGGATGGGAGCCCCTTTTTTAGAGGTAACCTTTTGATTCATGCGAGTTGATCTTTCCGTGATGGGCACACTTTTTCAAGATACGACAAGAAAAAGACATAAAAAACAGAGATGAATCCGGCTGTAAAGGTTGAGAAGATGACAATCAGTGCGCGTTTCGGCTTTATTTTTTTTTCTGGCACCTTCGCAAAATCCAATATCTGTACAGTGGGACTGTCTTTTGCTTCTTGAACGCGAGCCAATTCATACTGTTGAATCAGGAGGCCATAAAGGGTCTCTTGCACCTTTGCATTTCTGAAAAGCCTTGTATATTGAAGACCCAAATCGGGAATTCTTTCCGTTGGAATAAAAATATCCTTTGAGGAGGCATTTCCCCCCTTTTTCCCTTCTGTTAAGGCGCGTAGTTGATTTTTTAATCCGGCCACTTCCGATTGGAGGATTTCCGCTTTAGGGTGATTGCGTGTCGTAAAAGAAAGCAAGGTTTCCAACTCGACTTCTTTGGCCATCAGGTTTCCGCGAACTTCTCCAATCGCGCCAAAAATCGCTTTTGATTGCTCATCAATTCTTACGGCCTTGTTGTTTTCTTGAAAAACCTTAATTTCCTCTTCCGCTTTGAAAAGGTCACTCTTTGCGTCATGAAGCCGTTTTTCCAAAAATAATCGCGTTCGTTTTCCAGAGGTCATGACGTTGCCGCGATTGATTTTATCCAGCTCTTCAACAAAGGCATTCGCTATTTTTGCTGCGCGGCTTGGATCTTTATCCTCTACGGTAATCGCTATAATTTCATCCTTTCCTTTAATAATTTTCACTCTGCCGTTCAGAGCGACTCTTGCGTCCTCAATCGTTTTGACATGAAACAGTTCTTTTAATGAGAAACGCTTGATAATCGTATCACGCAAGGTATTGCTTTTTAAGATGCCAACCCATAAGTCTGCCGGTGTTTTTCCTCCAAAAAGACCGCCCGAGAGGCCTCCCAACCCCTTTTCGGCAAGGGCATTCATTCCCATGGATATTCCCATGGAATCTTGCTGCGGGGGATAGGTCGAGGTCGTTGCGGCATAAATTTTTGGGAGCAAAAGGCTGATTATAATAGAGGCACAAAAGGCAACCCCAACAATCAGGTAAATAATGCGTTTTCTCTTAACCAGAACTTGCCACAGGTCGTAGAGGTTGATTCCATCGTCGGAATTAACTTGTTCTTGATCCATTGTCTAAATCTGCCCTACGATCGTTAATCTTGTTATTGAATTTTCTTGATGAGCGTGTGGGTTGTGCCCTGCGTTCCTCACCCAATCTATTGCAAAGTCAAATTTCATTTGCCACGGGATCATAACCAAAATGGAGCTAAACGTCCAGTCCGTTCCGATTTGATAGTGTCGCTCGGCAATTGGTTTTATTGAAATGCCCCTTTCTTCATAATGTAAATGGATATGGGCATTGATATGATTGGATCGAACGAGCCCCTTTTCCAGATAGAAATCTTTACCTGCGCCTCCAACGTGATGCCCCAAAACGTTTCCTTTGTAGGTATACCCTGATTGATAAAGACCATGCACGTACCATGAGGGATCGGAGATATCGGCATATTCAATCCTCATATCAGATAGAGGATTTTTTCCTTTTGGAAAATAAGCCCCGACCAGAAACGCCCATTTTGATGGATATCCCCCGGCTTCGTCCTCGCCGCCTCCTTCTCCGTAAAATTGCATTTCTGGCAAGGTCAGCCGGAAATCAACTCCGGCCAGCGAGTTAGAAAGTTCATCGGCATGGGTTTCTTTATTTTCTCCAAACCAAATGTCAAAAAAACGAGACGGGGAAAGCCCAGGCCTTCCTTCTCCGCCCATCATGATGGTTCGTGTCAGCCCGATGTCCAAAATCGAAAAGGGCTTGAAAGAAAATCGAGTCCCTTGAAAGTAAGGCTTTGGAATGGCACGATTGGATTCTAAACGACTTAAAAAAATATCAAATTGAAACGGCCCTAAATAACGAAACACACTGGGAAGCAATATGGGGTTAGGATTAAAAACGCGGATCATCGGAAACGGCTTTGCGTTATTCGTGAGAAATAATCCGCCATGATGTCCCGGCCCCCACCAGAGCGATTCTTTGCCCAGATCAATATTCAAGCCGGTGAGGGTCAAGCGAAGGAAGCCCTCCTGAATCGTCTCTTCTGTTTTTTCTTTTGTGACGAGGAACTGTGGTTTTAGCATCACCTCAAACCAACGATATTTTCCAAAAAGAGTGGTACTCATGCGGGTATTGACCCCCTCTGTAAAATCAATGCCGTCGTTGTTATAAAGCAGTATGGGTGAATGATCAGCACGCTCATTGAGGTAGAGCAACGAGAAAGTTGGATTCGCAATACTGAACCCGGAATGGGGCGCTTCGCCCCAACTTAATTTTGTGGATAAGAAAAAAAGGAGAATGATGACAGTGAAGAAAACGCCGTATTTTCTCAAGGGAGTTTGATAATCACGGCTGCCGCAACGGCAATCTGATAGAGGATTTGTGTAATATCTTTGACTTCTCTTAACCATGGCGTTCGATTAATGGTCTCTGGAATAATAACCGTATCGCCCGGAGCAAGTCCCATTCCCATAAATCCACCAGTAAAAAACGATCCCCCTCCGATTCTACGGCTGATTGCGGTTCCATCCACTTTGAGCACATAAATCTCGTCGTGATCGGCATCTTTATCCATTCCGCCCGACATTTCAATGTAGTCCGATAAACTGGTTTTTTTTGCGTAAAGATGGCTTCCCGGGTTATAGATTGAACCGAGCACGGCAACAGAAACCGGTCTTTCTGGAATAAACAGGGAATCGCCATCTTCCAACACAATATCCGAGGGAGAGCCAGCCAGACGATCAATCGGCGCAAGTTTTAGATTAATGCGTCCCAGTGGTTGAGCCGATTTTAATTTAGCGATTAGCTCCTTTCTTTGCTCCAGCGCGCTTTTTTCCAAAGCAGCCGATTCGCCGGATACGGCGGTTTCCATACCGCTTCCGACACCCAACAAAAGCCGTTTTTCAAGACGGTCAATTCGTTCAGTCAAACTTTTATTTTGAAGTGCGCGGACAGATTCCCGTGTAAAAATGGCACCTTCCAAATAGGCATCGTGTGTAACCCCGCCAGCACGCTCAATCAGAGAAGCCATGGTTTCTCCTTTTTGAATCAAATATTTTTCTGGAAATTGAACCTTCCCTCGAATCGTAACCATTTTATAAGGCTGCCATTCTGGAACCGATTTCACAAAGAGATAATCGTTATTTTGAAGGGCAATATTATGGTTTGGATCGCCTTCCATTGCCTTTTTAATATTAATTTTTATTTTCTGGGTGGTGGGCCCAGACTGCGTGATGGTTGTGCGGGAGATTTCTGCCTCTTCTAATGCGTGAGGCGCTGTGCCACCGGATTGCGCGATGACCGATTTTACCGTTGTGATTCCCGGTGTGACGCCAAATGCGCCGGGGCTTCCAATCGCGCCTGAGATGTGAACGACTTCTTTCTTTTCGATGACGGGAAAGATGCGAACAATATCGCCATCTTCTAAAGCAAGGTCGGAAGCGGCACGATCCATGAGGTCCTGCTCTAACAGCGTAATCGCCTGATGGTCTTTCACCCGCTGGATTTGTACGCGACCGCCAAAAGCGGTAGCGGTCAGGCCTCCTGCCATCGTAACCAAGTCGGTCAATGTCGTTTTCTCTTTCAATTCATAAATGGCTGGAATTTTGATATGTCCCGCGATACCGGCCATCTTTGATATGGGTGGGATAAAAATTACATCTTCCGACAGGAGTCGAATATCTTTTGATTTATCGCCCTTTTGTAAAAAATCATAAAGATCAAATGAGACAACTGTTTTTCCATTTCGCTTCACTTCAATGGCTCTCATGGAGCCCGTTTTAGTCGGCCCTCCCGACACGAAAATGGCGTTAACTAAGGTTGAAAAGGCGGAAAGCGTGTAACTGCCAGGATAGAGCGCGTTGCCCACGACAAAAATGCGTACCGACTTTAAATTGCCCATACTGATATTCATTTTTATTTCTGATGCACGGTAATAGCGCGTGATTTCTTTCTCGATATCCGCCTTGGCTTCTGCGAATGTCCGTCCAGCAAGATGAAGTATACCCACTTCGGGGAGAAGAGCCTTTCCTTCCGCATCAATCACAAGGGTATGTTTCAAATCCATCTTACCCCAAATCACAATAATCATTTCATCTCCCGGTCCCAATAGGTAATCTGTACCGACTGAAACGGCATGATCCGGGGCAAACGAAGTGGGTGACTCATCAAAGAGATCATATCCAAACTGGTTAATATCCATTGATATTTTTTCAGAGGGGAGACTTCGGACATACGTCTCAAAAGGGGAAAGAGGCTGTTCATCGGAAGGAAGACGTCTTCGGGTTACGAAACCTTCTTCAGTCTCTATTTCATCTTCAGACTCAATATTTTTTGTATTTTTATTTTTCTTGCTAGAACGAATGTCTCCCTTTTTCTTAAGTCTTTTTATACATTTGTCAATCGTTTCTTTGTCTTTGCAGGTGCGTGGTGCTGTCGTGTGAATGTCTATTGCATCCTGGGCAATAGACAAATGAGGGGTCAATGCCAGCAAAAAAAAGACGACCCAGAAAGTGGAACGTCCGCTGCAAATAGAAAAGGGAACGATATTGAAAGATCGTTTTATCCAAGCAAGAAAATGATTTTCCAACTTAATTTAGATCCAATGGGCAAATTCGTTTCTGATTGATTTTCTGATGTGAATCGCTAACAAAACGAAGGGGGATGCTATCAGAAATGGCCATACAAAACAAGTTAAAACAGGGTTAGCGTCAATTGCCTGAGAGAATGACGATCCTGTCGTGTTTTACGGTGACCAACGAGAAGCCGTCACGCCTCGCAGGCGGCCGTGCCGCCGTATTCGACTTTCATCAGGAACAACCCGTGCGGTGGCGCGGTCTTTCCCGCAAGTCTTCGATCCTTTCCTTCTAAAATCGAAGCCATATCAGATGCGGCTCTCTTCCCTTGCCCCACCTCGACCAAGAGTCCAACAATGTTTCTTACCATATACCGCAAGAACCGCGACGCGATCAGCGTCATTTTAATTTGATCTTTGCACCGAACAATGGAGAGTTGTGCGAGTGTTACAACATAATCTTTCGCATCGGTCTCTTTCGCACAAAACGATGTAAAATCATGAACGCCCATCAGCATTTTAGCCGCTTGTCGCATTTTTTGAAGATCAAGCGGCATCCGAATATGCCACGCGCTGTTTCGCTTCCATGCCGATCGCGTTTTGCTGTTATGAATAAAATAAGAATAGGTTTTACGCGTCACGCCAAAACGGGCATGAAAATGGGCATCCACTTCCTCTACGGATGAGATTGAAATGTCTTCTGGCAGCAAACCATTTAAGCCGCGTAACAATATCAATGGAGAGATAAGACGGCGGGTCTGAAAGTGAGCGACCTGTCCTATTGCATGAACGCCTGCGTCGGTTCGACCGGCCCCCACAATCTTGATGGTCTCTTGTGTTAGACGGGAAAGAACTTGTTCAAGTGTTTCGGCAACTGTGCTTTGATGCGATTGCTTTTGCCAGCCATGATAAAGGGCACCGTCATATTCAATGGTTAGTTTGTAAAAACGAGAGCGTCCTTCGTTCGTGATGTTAGGGGTGTCATTCGGATGAATTTTGTTTTCCTTCAATATAGTCTTTAATGCCAAAGAAGATGGATTCGGCAATCTTGTGGCGATACGATTTTTCCCGAAGCCGTTTTTCCTCGATTTTGTTACTGACAAACGAAATCTCTGCGAGGATCGCCGGCATTTGGGTATGTGCCAACACATAAAAAGGGGCTTTCTTCACGCCGAGAGAAACCGTCGGATATTTGGGAATCAATTTATTGATAAAAGATGATTGTGTATAGTGCGCCAATTCCAACGCCTCATTAATTACAAAATCCCGGAGCAGATCATTTAAAACCATCTGTTGTAAATCTTGCACCGATTTAATATCGGTGGCATTTTCTCGCGCGACCAGCGCAAGCGTCATCTCATCGGTTGCTCGGCCAAAAATATAAGTCTCAATCCCTTGAGCGCTTTTTCGCTTGGCCGCATTCGCATGGATCGAAACAAAAAGATCAGCCCCTTTACTATTGGCCAGATCGGTGCGTCCTTTGAGAGGAATAAAAATATCAGTGTCCCGCGTCATTGTTACATCCAGTTCTAACCGATCTTCAATCATTTCTTTGACCATCAGCGCGACATCTAAAACGACCAGCGACTCTTTGAGCCCGGTTGGGCCAATCGCACCGGTATCGTCGCCTCCGTGTCCCGGATCCAAAATGATCGTTTGAATTTTTGTCTGCGAGGGCGTACTTGGCACTGGGGGATTGGATGGCGCGTTCGGCGTTTTGGGTGTCGGTGGTGCTGGAGGTCTCGGCGGATTGGGTGGCGTTGGGGTTTGAGCAATTTCTTTGATAGGGCTGATTTCCATCTTTGGATGAATCACGTCAATGACAAGACGATGTGGTCGCGTTAAGGCCGTAACGGTATAACTTTTTGGATCCTTAAAGGTCAGTAATACGGCAACCGCCCCTTCCTCTTCTTGCGTTTCTAATGTTTGCAATGGCCCTTGTAAAAGGAGAATAGAGCGATCCTTGAGCTTCTCTCCCAAAATTGCGTTTTGAAAGTGAATTGCAATGAGACGAGATTCCAAAAGTCGTTGTACCTGAAAATCAGGTGCGCCGTCTAGGTCAATGACCACGCGTGTTCGGGTGGAATAAAACGTATATCGAATGTCCTTGAGTGTTGTTTCTCCTGCAGCAGACACACTCTGCTGCTCATGCGAAAAAAGAGACAAGAGTGCCAAGAATAAAATTAGAAGATTATTTCTCATTTTGGAACGCTGAAGATAATCAGTTTATTCATTGAAAGTCAATGACCCAAATGGGCCAAGGGTGCCATGATGTTTGACACTTTTTTTTACATTATGCTAAAAACAGGTCAAAACAATTAGGCAAGGAGAGGAAAACGATGTCCGGACATTCAAAATGGGCAACAACAAAGCATAAAAAAGCCGCAATTGACTCAAAACGCAGTGGCGTCTTTACCAAAATTATCCGAGAGGTGACCACTGCCGTACGGATCGGCGGAGGCGATACCGATGGGAACGCGCGTCTTCGTGCGGCAATATTAAAGGCCAAAGAGGCGAATATGCCAGCCGATAATATTAAACGGGCGATTCAAAAGGGAACCGGCGAAATTCCCGGTGTGATCTACGAAGAGATGACCTACGAAGGATTCGGGCCAGGCGGGGTCGCTTTACTCATTCAGATTATGACTGAAAATAAGAATCGGACGGCCGCTGAAATACGACATATGATGTCCAAGCATGGTGGGAATCTGGGCGAAGCCGGCTCCGTGGGGTGGATGTTTGAGAAAAAAGGATATTTGACTTTTCCAAAAGACAAGACGGATGAAGAGAATCTGATGTCCACAGCATTGGATTGTGGAGCGGAAGATATTCGATCAGGAGATGAGGAAAGCTACGAGGTCATTACGGCTCCCTCCGATTTTGAAAAAGTGAAGAAGGCCTTGACGGATGCGCATTTTAATCCCACTTTTTCCGAAGTCACGAATTTGCCGCAATCCACGATCCGCCTTGAAGGGAAAGAGGCCGAACAGATGATTAAATTGATGGAAATGCTGGAAGACCACGACGATGTTCAAAGTGTCTCCGCGAATTTTGAACTTCCAGACGACCTTCTGTCCGAGGAGTGATCCATCGCCATGCAAGCACCCATGGGCACCTCTAGAAACCTACTGCGCGGTGCTCGGAATCCTCATGTACATTATGTACACTGCTGCGGTTCCTGTGCTTCGTGCGCCTTGCATTCAGACCGCTCGTGACGGTTTTTAGAGGTGCCCTTATGCGTATATTGGGAATAGACCCTGGCATCGGCACCACGGGTTTTGCAATTATTGAAAAAAACATCTCTGGGCATGAACGATTGAGTCTTCTTCAATCTGGAGAGATTCGAGCGACGGAACAGATGAAGAAAAGTAAGTCCTCCGACGATTTCCGACTTAAAATTATTTTTATGGAATTACAAGAGATGATAGGCGGTGTCTCCCTTGATGCGGTCGCCATTGAAGATACCTTTTTTGCAAAAAATGTAAAATCGGCACTCACGCTGGGACAAGCCAGAGGCGTGGCGATCCTTGCCGCACAAATGCATAACTTGCCTATCTTTGAATACAGTCCCAAATCGGTCAAGCTAGCGGTCGTCGGTTATGGTAGCGCGACAAAGGAACAAGTCCAATTCATGGTGGGAAAAATTCTGAATCTTTCTGCCCCCATTGATTCTGAACATATGGCCGATGCCGCCGCAGTCGCCATCTGTCACGCCTATTCTGAAAGGTGGCATGCGGCATCAGTGGCTACGGCCACTCCGAAGTTAACAACTGCTCGCAGGGGCACCCCATGATTGCCTCGTTAAACGGAATAATTGCCTCTAAATCACTAGACGTCATCACAGTGGATGTCGGCGGTGTTGGGTATCAGGTCTTTATTCCGCTCTCAACGTATTACCATCTGCCTGATGAAAAAAGTCCCGTTTCTCTTCATATCCATACATACGTTCGAGAGGACGCGTTGCATTTATATGGCTTCTTATCATTGCTTGAGAAAAAGATATTTCTACTTTTGATCGGGGTGTCCGGTGTGGGGCCAAAGCTCGCTCGAAACATTATGTCTGGCATGGAACTATCTGATTTTATTTCAGTTCTAAAAAAAGGATCACTTGATTCGCTAAGAAAAATACCGGGGATTGGCCCCAAAATGGCCGGGCGCCTTGTCCTTGAACTCAAAGAAAAAGTCGAGTCGTTAGAAACCTTACCGAAAAGAACGATTGCCACTTCCCACGATTTAATGAGTGACGATCTTCTTTCTGCCTTATTGAATTTGGGCTACACACAGCGCGATGCAAAACGAGCCATAGATCAAATTCTTACGGAGCGTCCGCTGCGAGAAGATAAAGATGCCGAGGAGAACTCCGTTGAAGTGCTCATTAAACAAGCCCTACGCCTCTTGTCAAAAGGGGGCAAGTCGCTATGACAGAACGCATACTTTCCGGCCAATTGGAAAATGAAGAAGGTCGCGTGGAGGCACAAATTCGGCCGACATCGCTTTCGGAATATGTGGGGCAAAATCAAATCAAGGCGAATTTATTGGTTTATATTGCGGCCGCAAAAAAACGGGGAGAGCCGCTTGATCACACGATTTTCTATGGGCCACCGGGACTTGGCAAAACGACGCTGGCCAACATTATTGCGCATGAGATGGGGGCCAGTATTAAAGCGACATCAGGCCCTGCGATTGAAAAGCCGGGTGACCTCGCGGCGATTTTGAGTAATCTATCGGAAGGAGAGATTCTTTTTATTGATGAGATTCATCGGCTTCATCCAACGGTGGAAGAGGTTCTTTATCCGGCCATGGAGGACTTTCAACTTGATATTATCATTGGACAGGGGCCGTCCGCGCGCACCCTCAAACTCTCTGTTCCAAAATTTACGCTTATTGGTGCAACGACGCGCGCCGGTCTTTTGACCTCTCCTTTGCGAGATCGGTTTGGCGTGATTAGCCGATTGGAGTTTTATCCTCCGGAAGCGCTTTGTAAAATTGTGTTGCGTTCTGCCGGAATACTTCATTTGCCGATTGAAGAGGCCGCGGCGTTCGAGATTGCCAAACGAAGCCGAGGAACGCCCCGCATTGCCAATCGAATTTTACGGCGCGTGCGTGATTTTGCGGAAATCGAATCGGACGGGGAAGTCACATTTGTTACTGCAAAAACAGCCCTTTCCCGCATGGATATTGATGATGCGGGATTAGACACAATGGATCGAAAAATGCTTTTGATGATGATCGAAAAATTTGGAGGCGGGCCGGTGGGTGTCGAAACGCTTTCTTCCGCGCTGGGTGAAGAAAAAGAGACGTTGGAAGAGGTTTTTGAACCGTATCTTTTGCAAGCTGGCTACCTGGATAAGACCGCAAGAGGCAGAGTTGTCACAGAGCAATGTTTCAAACATTTTGGCAAGAGCAAACCAGACGCTCCTCGGCTATTCTAAATTTTTC
>JBBTIN010000052.1:0-15005 GCA_038059935.1 Nitrospirota bacterium | reverse complement strand
CAAATTACCTAAAATAACGGATCGGATCGCTCATTACCGCGATTGGGGTTGGGTCTTGAAATATTGTATTCCTGGATTGTCTTAACATTTTGTCTGCGGGACCCCATATTGCGTTTAAAGTGCCAGACTTGGTAGAGTCAGCCATGGACTATCATGGGATCATCACCATTGAGCCAGACAAGCGAAGCGGCAAACCGTGCATTCGTGGTCTGCGCATCACTGTTTATGACGTTCTAGAGTATCTCGCGTCTGGGATGGCCGAGGACGAGATTTTGAGCGACTTCTCTGAACTGACCCGAGAGGACATCAAGGCCTGTCTGTCCTTTGCTGCCGACCGTGAGCGCAAGCTTTTCATGACTGCCGCGTGAAGTTCTTATTCGATGAAAACCTGTCAGATCGAATTGTTTCCGAGGTTCTCGACCTTTACCCTGAATAATTTATGGTATCACTCTGATCATGGTACCAGAAACAATTCAACCGATTTTAGCGATTCTCAAAAAAGAGATTAAAAAACTCCCCGTTCCGTTTCTTGGAAAAATCGCCGATGAGACAAACAATCCCTATTTTGTTTTGATCTCCTGCATCATTAGTCTTCGGACAAAAGACAAGGTGACCGCAGAGGCTTCCGAGCGTCTTTTTCGTCTGGCGGCATCGCCACGTGAGATGGTGACGCGCTCTGCCGATCAAATTGCAAAGGCGATCTATCCCGCCTCATTTTATCGAAACAAGGCGAAACAGATTTTAACCTTGTCTCAAACAATTTTAGATCAGCATGCTGGCCATGTCCCAGAGACGATGGACGCGTTGCTGGCTCTTTCTGGTGTCGGCAGAAAAACGGCAAATCTGGTTTTAACGGTGGCCTTCAAGAAGCCGGGAATCTGTGTAGATACCCATGTCCATCGGATTTCAAATCGGTTGGGTTTTATCAAGACCCAAACGCCCGAAGAGAGCGAACAGGTTTTGCGCGAGACGCTGCCGAAAAAATATTGGATCACATACAACGACATTTTGGTTCCGTACGGCCAGTTTGTTTGCAGACCGATCTCGCCATTTTGCAGTCAATGCAAAATCAATATCTATTGTGACAAAGTGGGTGTGCTAAAAAGTAGGTAGTATGGCGATTGGACTATTCGGCGGAACATTTGATCCGATTCATAACGGACATATTCAAGTTGCGAAACGGGTCGTTTCTTTATTGAAATTATCTGGCATTTTTTTTATTCCGGCAAAAATCCAGCCGCATAAGCAGTATCAAAAAATTGCGAAAGTGCGTGATCGGATGAAAATGATTGCGTTGGCGATTTTTGATGATCCACGTTTTGTCCTTTGTGATCTTGAAATCAAACGCCGCGGCGTCTCTTATACAATTGACACCCTTTTGGCGTTGCGGAAGTGTTATCCAAACGAAACATTTGTTTTTATTATTGGAACGGATGCCTTTGCCCATCTTGCGTCATGGAAAGCGCCGGAACGGCTATTGGAACTTTGTTCTTTTGTCATTGTCCCCAGAGCGGGAACTCCTTTTTCAGATGTACCGCATTTGGAAGCAATTACGGAAATCAACAAGGCGAAATTGGCGGCGATGGATCAGAACGCACGGCGTTCTTATACTTATCGCTTAAAGAGCGGCACGAAACTTTACTTTCGTAAAATAGCCACGGTTCGAATTTCCGCGAGTCATCTTCGCGCCCAACTTAACGCGAAGCAAATGATAAATGGCCTCTTGCCCAAAGGCGTCTTGTCTTATATAATGAAAAGAAAATTGTATCAATAAAGGAGACGCCCATTCCTAAAAAAGTTCTACCGCCAAAAAAAGAAACACCCATAAAAAAGGAAACATCGAAGAAAAAAGTTGCCCCCAAAAAAAGCCAACCGCTTTTCGATGCGCATGAGAAGGCCTTGCTAATCGCACAGGCCGTTTATGACAAAAAAGGGCATGATCTGGTTTTGCTTCATGTTTCTGAATTGACCTCTGTTTCTGATTATTATCTGATTTGTTCCGCCGATTCCGAACCACAGGTTCGCGCCATTGTTGATGCGGTAGACAAAGACCTTTCGAAGAAGAAAGTTTCACCCTTTGGGGTTGAAGGGATGAAAACGGCTTCGTGGGTGTTGGTGGATTACGGTGATGTGCTGCTTCATATTTTTCGGAACGAGACCCGCGCGTTCTACAATCTCGATTCCCTCTGGGTTGATGCCGAGAGAATTGATCTTTCCACAATTGAGAAATCTCTGCTCAAAAAAACGACCACTCGAAAAAAGAAGGACACCACATGAGATTTTTAACACTCATTTTTTTAGTCCTCATTTTAATTATCGGTTATTTTTCGCAACTGAATCCATCTGCTGTTTTGTTTTTTGTCGCGCCGGGGCGGTCTTATGAAATTTCGTTGGCCTCGCTCATTTTATTTTCTATCGCGGCCGGAGGGCTGCTGGTGATGATTGCCTCTGGAATGCGTCAAACCAAAGCACTCTATCAGAATTGGACCTATCGCAGGGCACAGAAAAAAGAGGCCTCATTGGAGAAATTGTACAAAGAGGCGGGCAACGCGTTTTTGGCAAAACGATACAAAGAAGCGATTTCCCTTTCTCAAAAGATTTTAGAGATCAACCCCCATCATGTGAATACACTGATTCGGCTGGGGAAAATTTACCGTTATGAGAAAAGTAATGGTGAAGCAATTCGTGTGTATAGGAAGGCGCGGCTTGGCGACGATCAAAATATGGAAGTGAAATTAGGCCTAGCGAAGAGTTTAGACGCGGCGAATCAAACGGACGAGGCGATTGCGATTCTAAAAGAGATGATTGGAATGGATGAGGATCATCTGACCGCTTGTTTGCAATTGAGAGATATTTACATGCGGCTTTCTCGCTGGGAAGAGGCGCATTCCCTTCAAGAGAAAATATTAAAATTTCCCTTATCGCCAGAGTTGCGTCAACAGGAGCAAGCGACTCTTTTTGGCATAAAGTTTGAGAGGGGGATGGCGGCATTAAAAAACAATCAAGTAGATGAGGCACGAAAATCGTTCAAAAGCGCGGTCAAATTAAACAAAGATTTTTTGCCAGGCTATATCGGTTTGGCGCAGACCTATATCCATGCCAATCGTCCAGAGTCGGCAATGACCCTCTTGGAAAAGGGATATGGCATGACCCATCAAATCATTTTATTACATCAACTCGAGACGCTTTGCTTTGAGCATTCACAACCAGATCGCATTATTCGGGCTTATCAATCCGCGATCGAAAAAGATCCCGGCCATATTGCGCTCCGATTTTATCTAGGCAAGCTCTGTTATCGTTTAGAAATGGTGGATGAAGCACGAGAGATTCTTTCTGAAATAGACAGTCAAGTTGAGTATTTCCCCGATCTGCATAAAATATTAGGCAGCCTGCATCTGCGGCAGGGCGATGCCTATTCGGCAGCACAATCGTTTAGGAAGGGGCTTCACTTCAAAACAGCAGTAGTCGTTCCGTACTATTGTCCTGTGTGTGATTACCAATCGGAGAAATGGTCTGGGCGATGTGCGAAGTGTCAGGAGTGGAATACCTATCAAACGATTCCAATGATGATCACAAAAGAAACAAAAAATAAGGTGCTTGTGGGACAAACCGTTTCAGAAGGTGCCATGCTGCGCCGCCGACGCGGAGAATAATTTTAATGGCTTTTGCAAGACCGCTTTTGCTCATCATCCTCGACGGCTGGGGAATCAATCCAAAAAAAGAAGGAAACGCAATTGCGTTAGCCGATCCTCCCTTCTATCAGCATCTTCTCAAAGCCTATCCGAACACAACACTTTCTGCCTCTGGAACCGATGTCGGATTGCCTGATGGTCAAATGGGAAATTCCGAAGTGGGGCACGCCAATATTGGTGCGGGTCGAATTGTTTATCAATATTTTACCCGGATTAACAAGGCGATTTCAGAAGGGACATTTCAGACCGATGAAAATCTCTTAAAATCACTTTCAGGCGCTGGAACGCTTCATTTGATCGGGCTTTTATCTGATGGCGGTGTTCATAGTCACATTGACCATTTAATGGCGATTTTAGAGGTTGCCCGGGAAAAGAAGGTAGAGTCCCTCGTTGTTCATGCGATTTTAGACGGACGAGATACGGCACCTAAAAGTGCACTGCTGCATCTCAAGCGACTTGCTGACGCGTTGAAAAATGCGCCTCCCGAATCGTACTGGCGTATTGGAACCGTGATGGGACGATATTATGCGATGGATCGCGACGCTCGATGGGATCGCGTTCAGAAGGCATACAACGCGCTTGTCCTTGGAGAAGGGACGCGGACGCGGACTTCCGAAATAATGACGGTGCTGGAAGCGCGTTTTAAGGTCGGGGAGACCGATGAATTTGTTCAGCCGATTGTGCTTTGTGAAAATGAGAGTCCCGTTGGAAAAATTGAAGATGAGGATCGCGTTATTTTCTATAATTTTCGTGCTGATCGCGCGCGTCTTTTGACACGGGCATTGATCGAACCCGAGTTGACGGCTTTCAAAAGAGAGGCGTTTCCGAGACTGTCCTCTTTTTTAACGATGACAGCGTATGACAAAAATTTCAGACTGCCTGTTATTTTTTCAGCCATGAATTCGTCTCGGATTTTAGGGGAAGTCGTGAGTTGCGCGGGGCTTTTACAGTGCCGATTGGCCGAAACTGAAAAATACGCCCATGTGACGTATTTTTTTAATGGAGGGCGGGAGGCACCATACGAAGGAGAAGAACGGATTTTAATCCCTTCGCCGCGAGATGTCGCGACGTATGACTTAAAACCGGCAATGAGCGCGCATGAGCTGACAAAATCCGCGATTGAAGCCATCAAGAGCAAGCGATTTGATTTAATTGTGATGAACTATGCGAACCCCGATATGGTCGGGCATTCTGGAAATCTGAAGGCGGCAATAGATGCCGTTCGCGTGATTGATAGTTGTCTTGAAAAGGTGATTGGGGCATTGCTTTCTGAACGCGGGATTGCGATGGTTACGGCCGATCATGGCAATTTGGAACAGATGATTGATTATCAAACACATGAACCGCATACGGCGCATACGACCTTGCCCGTGCCGTTTATTTTGATTTCTGATGATCCCGAGATTAAAAAAATGCAGTTGCGATCTGGGATTCATGCGAACATCGCGCCAACGATTTTGCAGCTGATGAATATTCCGATTCCGGATGAAATGGATCAGCCGTCTCTGATTGTGCCTTCTGAAATGGATTTAGTGGAACGAGCATGATCTTGTTTTTTAATGGAAGATAAAATGGATAAAACAGATATTGTAGAAAAAGAGAAGGAGCCTGTCCTTGTGCGACCAAAACAAGGTGACCTGGGAGGGGTGACCCATCCCACCTCCCCGCCCGGAGGGTTGCCTCTTTTAAGGACAGAGGAGATGCTGGTGAACATGGGGCCGCAGCATCCCGCAACCCATGGGGTTCTGAAAGTGGTCTTGAAGTTGGAAGGGGAGCGGATCGTTAAGACTGAACCCGTCATGGGTTTTTTGCATCGCGGCGTTGAGAAACTGGCCGAGACGATTACCTATCATCAATTTATCCCGCATACCGATCGGCTGGATTATGTCTGTGCCATGTACAATAATTTCGCTTATGTGCGTGCCATTGAGAAGCTGTTGGGCATTACGGTGCCGGAACGCGCGGAATATTTAAGAACAATTGTTGCCGAGATACAGCGGATCATCGGTCATCTTTTTTGGCTGGGAACACAGGCATTGGATATTGGCGCGATGACTGTTTTTTTCTATACGTTTCGAGAGCGAGAAGTTCTTTTGGATATTTTTGATGATCTTTGCGGGGCACGGCTGACCACCAGTTGGTATCGTATTGGCGGCGTGGAGCGAGACTTTACCCCAAAAATTATCCAGGATATGTACAAATTCATTTCTGATTTTCCCTCTAAAATAGAAGAATATGATACCTTTTTGGCAAACAACCGGATTTGGTTGGCGCGGACGCGCAACATTGCAGTCATCTCTGCAGAAGACGCGGTGAATTTTGGTCTTTCAGGTCCGGTGCTGCGCGGCTCCGGTGTGGATTACGATCTTCGCAAGGTTTCCCCTTACGGCGCGTATGGCAAGGTTCAATGGACGGTCCCGTTAGGCAAGAACGGCGATACGTATGATCGGTACTGGGTGCGAATGGAGGAGATGAAAGAAAGTGCCAAGATTGTCAAACAATGTTTAGATCAACTTCCTGAAGGCCCGTATCTGGCCTATCTTCCCAAAGTGGTTCTTCCAGCGAAGGAGCGAGTTCTGACTGACATGGAAAGTATGATCTATCAATTCAAGCTCTTTACAAAAGGATTTGATGCCCCGCCGGGCGATACCTATTGCGGAACAGAGGCCCATAAAGGAGAATTGGGTTTTTATATCGTCAGTCGTGGCGGAGGAAAGCCCTATCGCCTCAAGATTCGCGCCCCGTCGTTCATCCACATGGGCGCGTTTGACCACATGGCACGCGGATATATGATTGCCGACATCGTCACGATCTTCGGCAGCTACGACATCGTCATGGGTGAATGCGATCGCTAGGGGGTAGCACCCCCCCTGGCGTATGTGAGCCGCCCTCGTTGGGGCGTCTAAAACCACGTTGGTCGCTACTGTAGTGCGTCCAACACTGCTTTACATTTAAATATGCCGTCATTCCGGCATGATTCTAGCCGGAATCTAGAATTAAAACACTGGATACCGGCCTTCGCCGGTATGACAAATGTATGGTTATTTATGAAACGCCCCCCCTAGCAAGGGTGGGGCGTTTTGAAACGGGGGTATGCTTAAAATAAAAAAGCAAATTATGTCTCAAATGATTGTGCATGCCCAATCTGAAAAGCCAAACGAATGCTGCGGCCTGCTCGCGGGATCATCCGATTTGATCACGGAAATTTATCCCATATCCAATCTGCCATCCGATGATCCGAGGATCGCCGATTTCCATATTCCAGAGGATCGAACGGTTCGCTATTTAATGGATCCCAAGGAGCAATTTTTGGCACAACGCAAGATGCGCGAATTGGGACTTCTCTTCATGGGGATTTATCATTCGCATCCGCATTCGGAAGCGTATCCGTCCCAAACGGATGTTCGACTCGCTTTTTATCCCGATGTTTTTTATTTCATTGTCTCATTGCAAAATAGGGAGCCAAAGGTTTCGGCCTTTTCTATTGCCGATCAAACAATTCAGAATGAAGAGATTGTGAGTGTGGAGTAAAAATGCGCGCGATTGACATGCATGTCCATCCGGGGACAAAAGAATATTTGATTGATGCCGGTGGAAAATATCTTGCTGATGCAATGGTCTATTTTAGAAAAGACAAAGAGCGACTTGTGGTCACCATTGACGAGATGGCCGCGCATTATCGCCGTGTTGATATGATGGCCGTCTTATTGGCTTGGGATGCCGAAACGCATACCGGATGTCCTCCCGTGACGAACGATTTTGTTGCCGATGCGGTTAAAAAATATCCAGATACGTTTATTGGTTTTGCGAGCGTTGATCCATGGAAAGGGCAAAAGGCGGTATTAGAATTAGAGCGCGCAGTCAAAGTGCTGGGGTTGCGCGGCTTAAAATGTCATCCGATTGCCCAGGGATTTTTCCCCAACGACCGTCAGTTTTATCCGCTTTGGGAGACTTGCGCAGCCCTTCAAATTCCGGTTCTTTTGCATACGGGTATGACCGGTGTGGGTGCGGGGGTGCCGGGAGGCGATGGACTCAAACTCAAATACGCGCAGCCCATTCCTTATATTGATGATATCGCGGCCGACTTTCCGAATCTGACGATTATCGGGGCGCATCCTTCTTGGCCATGGCAGGAGGAGATGTTGGCCGTCGCCGTGCATAAGAAAAATGTCTATATTGACTTGTCGGGGTGGTCTCCGAAATATTTCCCGCCTTCATTGGTTCAACATGCGAATACGATTTTACAAGATCGGATTTTATTTGGCTCGGATTATCCTTTTTTAACGCCGGAGCGATGGCTGGCCGATTTTGAAAAGGCTGGTTTTAAGCCGGAGGTTCACGAAAAAATATTGCTGACAAACGCCAAGCGGTTATTGGATTTGCCTTAAACTGCAGGGACTGTACATCTATCCATTCTCAACGAAATGTTCTCACCGCAGATGTCTGAATCTGGTCCGGCGCAAAGACGCCCTTTTCGGTGATGATGGCCCGGATATATTTTGCAGGGGTTATATCAAATGCAGGGTTTCGCACAGACATCCCTTCTGGAGCAGATGAAACGCCTAGAAACCCGGTCACCTCGGAGGTGGCTCGCTCCTCGATTTCGATCTGATCGCCAGAGCGCGTGTTAAGATCAATGGTGGTCGTCGGCGCGGCCACATAAAACGGAATGTTGTGCTCCTTTGCTAAAATCGCCATTGTGTACGTGCCGATCTTATTCGCCACATCCCCATTCGCAGCAATGCGGTCTGCCCCGACAAAACAACATTGTATCTTGCCTAATCGCATCATTAGGCCAACCATATTATCTGTAATGAGCGTCGCCGGAATTTTTTCTTGCATCAATTCCCACGCGGTGAGTCTTGCCCCCTGTAGAACGGGACGCGTCTCTGGAACAAAGACAGATATTCTCTTCCCCAATTCCCACGCCGCGCGAATCACCCCCAACGCCGTCCCATAGCCACCCGTGGCCAGCGCACCCGTATTGCAATAAGTCAAAATTCCATCCCCGTCGGCCACCCAATCCGACCCGTGCTTTCCAATTGCATGATTGGCAGCAATATCCTCATTCAAAATGGCATCTGCCTCTTCGAGCAAAATATTTTTTAGAATGGAGACCGATTCTCGGCGATGAGAGAACATCTTCGCTTTCATTCTTTGGATGGCCGAAAAAAGATTAACCGCCGTGGGTCGTGTCGCAGCAAGAAGATCGGCCGCGTGGGTGACTTCCTGTGCAAAAAGATCAAATGATAATGCGGCACTTTGCTCTGCTGCTAACGCAATCCCATAGGCTGCCGCAATGCCAATCGCAGGCGCGCCGCGCACCCAGAGTGACTTGATCGCATGGGCGATTTGCTTGACCTCATCACAGTCGGCATAGATCGTTTGGCCCGGCAGTTTTGTTTGGTTCAGGATACGAACGCATCCGTTTTGCCATTCGACCGACTTTAACATGGCGCGATTTTAACGGCTGCCACAAAAAAATTCATAGTCAATGTAGCCCGGAAATGAAGCCCCTTCCTTGCAGTAATTACAAGTGGGGTCTTTGCGTAGGCGGAAGGTTCTAAACGCGCCTTCCAGCGCATCGTAACAAACCACACGCCCAATCAACGGTGTGCCAATGCCTAAAATCAATTTAACGGTTTCTGTTGCCTCCAATAAACCAATCACACCCGGAAGAACACCTAAAACCCCCGCATCGGCACAAGAGGGCGCAAACTCTGGAGGCGGCGGTTCCTTATAAAGACATCGGTAACAAGGGCCACCTCGTTGGGGATCAAAGATGGTGACCTGTCCATCAAACCGATAAATACTCCCATGCACACACGGCTTTTTTAATTTGACGCAGGCATCGTTGATCAAATAACGCGTCGGGAAATTATCACTTCCATCTACAACAATATCAAAACCTTCAAGTATTCGTTCAACATTTGCAGAAGTAATTCGTTCTTCAAAAGGAACCAGCGTGATATCGGGATTAAAATCAGAAAGCGTTTGCATCGCAGATTTAACTTTAGAGGTTCCCACACGATGCGTTGTGTGCAGAATCTGACGCTGCAAATTGGATTCATCCACGACGTCAAAATCAACAATGCCCAGTGTCCCCACTCCCGCCGCTGCCAGATAATAGGCGGTTGGACAACCCAATCCGCCAGCCCCAATCAGCAAGACCTTGCTTTCTTGCAACCTAATTTGGCCTGCCTCTCCAACTTCAGGAATCAACAAGTGGCGACTATAGCGACGGCGATCTTTATCGGAAAGCGTAGCCGGAATCTTTTTTGGAAAGCCTTTTTGTGCCCAACCATTAAAGCCACCCGTCATGGAAAGCACAGAATTGTAGCCCATCCCTGTTAGCGTTTCGGCAGCAAACAAAGAGCGAATCCCCCCGGCACAATAAACAATTAAAGGGGTCTTCTTATCTAGAACCTGCTCTTCAATTTCCATTTCCAAAAAACCGCGCGAAACATGAATCGCTCCGGGAAGATGCCCCTTTCTAAACTCTTCCATTTCTCGCACATCAATCAGTGTGATCGGTTCTTTTATATCAAGCAGTTCTTTAACTTTTTCAGGGGCAATGATTTGCCGTGTTTTCTTGAGGTGAGCAAGCCGTTCTGAATAGGTTTGTTGTGGCATTTAATTTTTCCTTACGTGTGTGCCAAGGTTCTTTCTCTTTGCAACAACACCTTCTTATACTCGACCGAGATCACCTTCACAAATTTCGGCAGAAAGTGCTCGAAGGAATCTAAAATCAGAAGTGCCTTCTTGCTCTTCGTATACTGCGCATGACGACTAATCAGACGCTTCAGCAACACCTGATCTTTCGCCTCGATCACTTTTTCCAAGGCCACTAAACTTAAATTGCACTGTTTCTCAAATTGATTTTCTTCATTCAAAACAAAGGCAATTCCGCCACTCATCCCGGCCGCAAAATTACGCCCCGTTTTTCCTAACACCACGACAACCCCGCCCGTCATATATTCACAGCCATGATCCCCGACCCCTTCGATCACCGCCGTGGCACCGCTATTTCGGACCGCGAATCGCTCCCCCGCCGTTCCATAGATATAAGCCGATCCCAAAGTCGCACCATAAAGCGCGGTATTCCCAATGATAATCGTATTTTCAGGGGTATACGAAACCCCATCCGGCGGCATCACAATCAACTTTCCGCCGCAAAGCCCTTTTCCAAAATAATCGTTTGACTCACCAATGAGTTTCAAGGTCACCCCTTGTACAGCAAACGCCCCAAAACTCTGCCCGGCCGAGCCTTCAAACGAAAACTGAATCGTGTCCTCGGTCAACCCCTCCTGACCAAAACGTTTTGCAATCTGTCCAGAAAGCATCGCCCCCACGGTGCGATGAATATTCCGAATCGGAAGCGTTGCAGAAATAGACGTCTTATTAGAAAGCGTCTCTTTGGCCAAATCAATAAGCCTGTGATCTAACACCTCCGAAAGACCATGATCTTGCGTTGTCACAGCGTGCCTTGCCACATCCGACGCAACTTGTGGATTGTGCAAAATGGCAGAAAGATCAAGCCCCTTCGCCTTCCAATGATCAATGGCATGAGAAACTTCTAGAAGATCAACACGACCCACCATTTCATCTATCTTGCGAAATCCTAAAGAGGCCATGATCTCCCGCACTTCCTCGGCAACAAAAAAGAAATAGTTGATCAGATGCTCACTTTGCCCCATAAATTTTTTTCGAAGCACCGGGTCTTGCGTCGCGATACCAACGGGACACGTATTTAAGTGGCACTTCCGCATCATGATACAGCCCAGTACAATCAAAGGCGCCGTGGAAAATCCAAATTCCTCCGCCCCCAAGAGCGCGGCAATGACCACATCGCGACCGGTCTTTAATTGCCCGTCCGCCTGCAAGCGTGTCCGCCCCCGCAAATTATTGAGCACCAAAGTCTGCTGCGTCTCGGCCAATCCCAACTCCCACGGCGTGCCCGCATATTTAATCGAACCCAACGGCGACGCGCCGGTTCCGCCAGAGTCCCCTGAAATTAAAATAAGATCGGCACGCGCCTTTGCGACCCCCGCCGCAATCGTTCCGACACCCACTTCGGAAACCAGCTTCACAGTCACCAACGCGTCGGCATTCACATTCTTTAGATCAAAAATAAGTTGTGCCAAGTCTTCAATCGAATAAATATCGTGATGCGGCGGCGGAGAGATGAGCGTCACCCCCGGCGTCGAATAACGCGTCTTCGCAATCATCTCATCCACTTTGGCACCGGGCAACTGTCCCCCTTCTCCCGGCTTTGCCCCTTGCGCAACCTTAATTTGAATCTCTTTCGCGTGCACCAAATAATCGGTCGTTACGCCAAAACGCGCCGACGCCACCTGCTTAATCGCACTATTTTTATTCGTGCCATATCGCTCCGCAGCCTCCCCGCCTTCTCCCGTATTGCTGCGACCGCCCATCTGATTCATCACGACAGCCAACATCTCGTGCGCCTCTTTGCTGATCGAGCCAAACGACATCGCGCCGGTCGCAAACCGCTTTACAATTTCAGAAGCGGGTTCCACTTCGGAAAGGGCAATGGCATTGCTCTTTTTAAATTCAAACAATCCGCGCAGATTCGAGCGTCGTTTACTCTCATCATTCACACTTTGCGCAAACGCCTTGTAAGTCTCCAGACTATTTTGCACTGTTGCATGTTGTAATTGCGCAATGGTGTCTGGGTTCCAGTTATGATGCTCGCCTTGTATGCGATAATGGTACTCGCCGCCAAAATCAAGTTGTCGAATCGGCAGCGCACTCTGATAGGCCAGACGATGCCGAATCAACACTTCTTCGGCAATCTGATCAATCTCCAGTCCTTCAATCTGAGAAGCGGTCCCCGCAAAGTAGCGTTGCACTAAGCCGGAAGATAGCCCAATCGCTTCAAAAATTTGCGCGCCGCAATAACTTTGAATCGTTGAAATCCCCATCTTGGAGATCACTTTAAGCAGCCCCTTATCAATGGCTTTAATATATTTCGATTCCGCGGTCGCCTCATCAATCGTTTCAGGGAGATACGCATCGCGCGCCAAATCAACAAGCGTTTCAAACGCCAGATACGGATTGATTGATCCCGCCCCATACCCGATCAACAACGCAAAGTGCGAAACCTCGCGTGCCTCACCCGTTTCAACCGAAAGTCCCACCTCACTTCGCAATCCCGCGTCAATCAGATAATGATGCACCGCCGAGACCGCCAACAACGATGGTATTGGCGCCATCTGGATATTGATCCCTCGGTCACTTAAGATCACAAAATTGAATCCTTCTCGGATCGCATCAGAGGCTTGTTGACAGATCCGATCCAACGCCGCAGCCATTTCATCTACCCCTTTTTCCGCAGAAAAAAGTATTGGGATCGTCTTGGCCTTAAAATGGCCGTCCGGGATCGAACGAATTTTTTCAAGATCGCTGTTGGTAAGAATGGGTGTGTTGACGCGAATTCGCCGGGCATGTTCCGGCGTCTCCCCCAACAAATTCGCCTTCGGGCCAAGGGATGTTCCAAGGGACATCACCATCTGCTCACGAATCGGATCAATCGGCGGATTGGTCACCTGCGCGAAAAGCTGTTTGAAATACTTAAACAATAAGACCGGCTGCTCCGTAAAAATAGCAAGCGGCGTATCCGTTCCCATCGAGCCGATTGCCTCCTCTCCTGTGACGGCCATCGGCGTAAGGAGTAATTTCAAATCTTCAATCGTATAGCCAAAAACTTGCTGTCTTTGCCGCAACGTCACATGATCGGGCTGCGGAATATAAAGCGGGTCGGGCAATTCCTCAATTCGAATGCGATTGGCGGCAACCCATTGCCGATAAGGTCGGCGCGAGGAAAGCTCCGTCTTGATCTCCTCGTCCTCGATGATTTTTCCGCGTGCGGTATCCACCAACAACATCTTGCCCGGCTGCAATCGTCCTTTTGTAACGATCTGATCTGGGGAAAACGATAAAACGCCCGCCTCCGAAGCCAACACCAAAAGGCCGCTCTTTGTCACCACAAACCGTCCGGGACGCAGACCATTGCGATCAAGTGTCGCGCCAATTTGAACCCCATCGGTAAACGCGACCGCCGCCGGGCCGTCCCACGGCTCCATCATTGCGGCATGATATTCGTAAAATCCGCGCCGATCTAAATCCATGTGCGGGTTCCCCGACCATGCCTCCGGAATGAGCATCATCATCGCGTGCGGCAGACTGCGCCCACCCATCACGAGGAATTCGACGGCGTTGTCCAAGCAGGCCGAATCGCTTTGGTTCTCTGCGATAATCGGATAAAGGGCTTTCATCTGATCTTGAAAAATAGGAGAGGACATTTGTCCTTGGCGCGCACGCATCCAGTTGACATTACCGCGAAGGGTATTGATCTCTCCGTTATGACAGATATAGCGATACGGATGGGAAAGCGGCCATGTGGGAAACGTGTTGGTGGAAAACCGCGAATGAACCAATGCCAACGCGCTTTCCATCGCGGGATTTGCAAAATCCTCAAAGAAAAGTGGCATTTGTGTAGGCAACAGCAGCCCTTTGTAGGTAATCGTTTTAGACGAAAGACTGACGATATAACACGATTCTCTCATGGCAGATTGCAACAGTGCGCGTTCCACTTTTTTGCGTGTCACATAAAGATTGCGCTCCAGATCATTCGACTCTGTATTTTTTTGATCAGGCAACGTGCCCTGCGAGGGGAGCGTTGCCTGCGAGGCAATAAAAACCTGTTCGATAACTGGCAGCGTTTCGCGTGCACTCTCGCCTATATGGGATGGGGCGATTGGAACGGTTCTCCATCCCAAAATCTTCTGATTTTGCTCGGCAGCACTTCTTTCAAATAATGCTTTACACTGTTGCCGTTCGGCATGGCCATTGGGCAAGAAAACCATTCCAACGCCGTAGTGACCGGGTGCGGGAAGATCCCACTCTGAAATCACTTTCTGAAAGAAGGCGTGCGGGATTTGAAATAAAATGCCAGCACCATCCCCCGTGCAAGGATCGCATCCGACGGCCCCGCGATGGCTTAGATTTTTTAGGATCGTCAAACCCTTTTGTAGAATATCGTGGGAAGCACTCCCGGCAATGTTGACGACAAACCCGATTCCGCAGGCATCATGTTCACGCGCCGGATCGTAAAGTCCTTGTTTTTGGGGAAGACGATTTATAAAAAGGCGATTTTCTTTCATGTGTGGTAGAATTATGTCCATAAAGCGTGTGAGAATGGCATGCCAAATTATTTAATGTCAAGGGTTTGTGGCCACCCAAGAACAGAGATAGAAAAGTGTGTGGCCCTGCCCTGTCGGGTTTGGGGCA
>JBBTIN010000051.1:0-16025 GCA_038059935.1 Nitrospirota bacterium | reverse complement strand
TTAAGAAACAAGATATCACTATTTTTACGCATGATATCGAAATGGGGCTTGCTGCGCGCGCCTTTGGTCTGCCTGTTATCGGCTGTTAGCCTCAATTGTTGCTTTCATGAGACCACGTTTTCTACCTGAAATAAACTCTGTTTGAGTCGGCCAAATTGCTTCCGTTCCGCAATGACCGACGGCATGCACGATTCCAAAAGAACCTGTAATGGATAGCGCTTTCTATGGCCAATACCTGTCCACCCATTGGCATAAATGGAATGGTCAGAAGAAGATCTTTTGCTATCGTAAAGGCTTTATCATCATAGAATCCAGCAAGCACCTCGGTCAGGATAAGATCGCCAATAACGAGAGGCGTCTTTCCAAGTGACGCATCCAGATAGTCGGTATGGGTCGTTTTGTTGCCATTAAAGTAGGGATCCAGAAGGACGAATCAACGAGAATCATTTGTCTAATCTCATCTCATCAAGATTGCCGAACCATTTGAGCTTTCCTCGAAAACGCTTAATCTTTTTCTGACGGGTCACTTGCACCAACAGTTTCAATCCCTCCGCGATGGCATCCTTTTTTGTTTTCAGGCCCGATATTTTAAGGGCCGATTCCATTAGACGATCGTCTACAACCACATTCATTGGATGACCCAAAAGTGTGTAGATCGCCTTCCTCTTCATCCTAAAAAATAACGATTAACGGCTGGAAGTGTCTATGCTTTGGCTTTTGGACTGTGACTGCAATTCGCCAGACTCAATATTTTCTCGATCTGATTGCCCAGATCAAATGGATTCAAAGACAATTTGATCTGCTGCAATGTGGCAATCTCCGTTGGATCGCCCAGACCGGAATCGAGGACTCTTTGAAAATTGTTTTTTAATAGAAGGCATCCATGCGAGGAAGACGGCTTTGAGTCGGACGGGCCAGGGGTAATCGGCGGATTCCCATTTTGATTGTTTGCTCATACTGTAACCCTCCCCAATTGGTATTCAGATCGGGTTACATTTTACATGTCCCGACGATACTCCCTAGGGTTACATTTTAGATGGCGCGATTCGCCCAGATGCATTGTCCCTTTCCGTTGTGATATATTTAGAAAATTTTTATTAGGAGACCGAGTGAATAAAATGACGCGCGCATCAGAAAAAAAGTCTATCAGTAAAGTCGTTCTCGCCTATTCTGGCGGTCTGGACACTTCGGTCATTATTACGTGGCTGAAAGAAAAATATCAGTGTAAGGTGATCGCCTTTTGCGCCGATTTGGGACAAGGAGAAGATTTGGCCGCCGTTGCCGAAAAGGCAAAAAAAACAGGCGCCGATAAGGTGATCGTTTCCGATCTGAAAAAAGAGTTTGCCAAAGAATATCTCTTCCCGATACTTCGGGCCAATGCGATTTACGAGGGCACTTATCTTTTGGGAACCTCCATTGCCAGGCCGCTCATTGCAAAGGCCCAGATGGAGGTCGCGCGAAGCGAAAAAGCCGACGCAGTCGCACATGGCGCAACCGGAAAGGGAAACGATCAGGTTCGATTTGAACTGACCTATCAGGCGATTGATCCCACCATCAAAATCATTGCCCCATGGCGCGAATGGGAATTTCAATCCCGATCCGACTTGATTGCATACGCGAGTCGGCTCAAAATACCGGTCACCGCCACATTGAAAAAACCCTATAGTGTGGATCGCAATTTATTTCATACCAGTTACGAAGGGGGCATCTTGGAAGACCCATGGGCAGTGCCTCCAGAGGAGATATTTACGGCAACCGTCTCTCCAGAGAAGGCACCCAATCGGCCGGTTATTTTGGAAGTGGGGTATGACGCGGGAAATCCTGTTTCAATTGATGGAAAACGCTATTCGGAATCGGCGTTGATTTGCGAATTAAACAGGATCGGCGGGGCGCATGGCATCGGCCGTGTGGATCTGGTTGAAAATCGTTACATTGGAATCAAGTCGCGCGGGGTCTATGAAACCCCGGGGGGAACGATCCTGCATGCCGCCCATCGCGCCGTCGAATCGCTCACGCTGGATCGGGAAGTCCTTCGGATGCGCGACGGTTTGATCCCTTATTATGCCTCACTAATCTATAACGGATATTGGTTTGCGCCAGAGCGAGAGGCACTCCAAGGGCTGATGGATTCGGTTCAAAAACAGGTGGCCGGTGTCGCGAAACTCAAATGTTATAAAGGGAATATCACGGTGTTAGGCCGGAAATCGCCCAATTCACTGTATCGAAAAGAGGTTTCGAGCTTCGAGCAGGATGCCACGCAAATTCAAAAGCAGGCCGAAGGGTTTATTCGCATGAATGCCCTACGATTAAAAATATTGGCATCTCCTAATGGCCAATAAAAAATCACAACCGCAAAAAAAATCTTCCCCTCGCAGAGGTCGTGCCTCCGGGAAAATGTGGAGCGGAAGGTTTTCAGAGACAACCGATCCTGCCGTAGACCGCTTCACCGAATCACTCTCGTACGACTATCGTCTTTATCGCCACGACATTGCCGGGTCCATTGCCCATGCCAACGCACTTTTTCGTGCGGGGATTCTGACGGCAGCTGAAAAGAAAAAACTCGTTCTTGGATTGAAAGCGGTCGAAATGGAATTGGCCGAAGACCCGCTTCTCTCTTTCCCCTGTGTTCCTGATGAAGATATTCACATGTATATCGAGCGGCTTCTCACCGAAAAGATCGGCCCCGTCGGGGGAAAACTGCATACGGGCCGGAGCCGAAACGATCAGGTTGCGTTGGATCTGAAACTTTATCTTCGTGAAAAGATCACGCTCATCATCAATCAAATTGATCTGCTTCAAATAGCAATTATAAAACAATCCGAAAAGCAGATGGGAATTTTTCTTCCCGGCTATACCCACATGCAAAGGGCGCAGCCCATTTTATTGTCCCATTATTTACTGGCTTATTACGAAATGTTAAAGCGGGATCATTCTCGTTTAGTTGATTGCCGCGCCAGATTAAATGAAATGCCGTTGGGCACGGGGGCGTTGGCGGGGAATAGTTTTGGCATTGATCGGATGGGCGTTGCGAAAGAGCTGGGTTTCGATGCGGTGACGGCCAATAGTATTGATACGGTTTCCGATCGCGATTTTATCGTGGAGTTTTTATCGGCGGCGTCTCTTTTAATGATCCATCTTTCGCGTTGGGCGGAGGAGTGGGTTTTGTGGTCGAGTTCAGAGTTTGGATTTGCCGATCTTCCTGATCGTTTTTGTACGGGGAGCAGCATGATGCCGCAAAAGAAGAACCCGGATGTTTTGGAATTGATTCGGGGTAAGTCGGGACGTGTCTTTGGCGCGTTGGTGAATATGCTGACGATCTTAAAAGGGTTGCCGCTTTCTTACAATCGAGACATGCAGGAGGATAAGCGGCCTCTTTTTGATACGGTAGATACGATACGAGAATCGTTATCGTTGATGGTGTTGATGGTGTCGGAGACGCGATTTGTCGCAAAGAAAATGGAGGAAGCGGTTTCTGATTCTCTTTTGTTGGCAACAGATTTGGCCGATTATCTGGCGCAAAAAGGAATCCCTTTTCGAGAGGCGCATGAGATGGTCGGAAGGATGGTTAGCCAAGTCGTAGCGGAAAAGAAGCCGTTTGGGGAGTGGTCGCTTTCTGAATTTCAAAAATACTCACCGCTCTTTCAGAAGGACTTGTTTCACGTGTTAACGCCGTCAGGCTCGATAGAGAGAAGGGGCGGGATGGGTGGAACCGCGTCGGCCTCGGTGAAGGCGGCGATTAGGCGGATAAAGGGGCGGTGAATAAAATAGGAACCGGTCAGAATATGCTCAAGCCGATTGTCATTTTTTTCTTTTTATTCTTCTTAATCTCTTGTGGCAAAAAGGGCGATCCGCTTGTGCCGAGTGGCCACGGCCACTTTGGGATTGCCGATTTGGCAGGTCGCGGGTTGAGGTGTGTTATCTCGTAGCGTTCACTTCGCGCTCGTGTCCTCTCGTGACCCCCCAGGCTCACCGCACCAAATAATTAAGATATCGGGTAACAATCCCCTTCCTATTTTTTCTCAGAAGCGGGCATGATAAGTATCGTGTTTTCATTCGGTGTCGGATATCCCGCCTCCGTGAAGGCATCACGAATCATTTTATTGGTGTCAAAGTAAACCTGCCAATAATGCGGTTGCGCACAATATGGCCGTACTGTCAACACAGGGCCGGCAAGATTGGAAGACAAAATCTCAACATCCGGGGCCGGATTACTCAGAACATTGGGGATTTTCGTGAATCGTTCTTTTAATAATTTTATGGCGCTGTTGTGGTCTACTTCGTTTGCAATCTGCGCGGTCAGATCAACACGCAAATACGCGTTCGCGGAAAAATTCTGAATCGTTTCGGAAAAGATTTTATTGTTGCCGACGATCGTCCTGATATTATCCGGGGTATCAATGATCGTGGCAAACAAGCCCATACTGTGAACGGTGCCAGTGATGCCTCCTGCTGAAATCATCTCTCCCACCTTAAATGGACGCAGAACAACCAGAAAAACGCCAGCGGCAAAGTTAGACAGCATCCCGCTCCATGCCATGCCAATCGCAATGCCGCCCGCAGCAATGAGCGCGGCAAACGTCGTGGTTTCCACGCCCAAAAAACCGAGAATGGCAATGACCAGCGCGACATTCAAGAGAACACCGACGCTCGCTGATAAATAAGAAACGAGCGTCTGATCAACCTGCTTGGTTTGTAGTGCCCGGGTGACCAGCTTTATGGCAAACCCAACAAGCCATCGTCCGACAACCCATAACACAATCGCGCCAAGAATTTTGAATCCAACATTCATGATGATCACTTGCGCTTGCATTAAAATTGGGGTTAAGTCATTCATGGGATCCTCCTTATTATTTTTTAATAATCTGTTTCAATGAACGCGGAGTGTACGCAATATACAAGGCACTTGTCGAGGGCTCGAATTAAGGGCATGTGCAACATGCCCCTACCACTTATTCGACGGTTTTAGGACACCCAAACGAATTAACCGGCGGCCCCGCTATCGTTCCGGGACAAAGATCAAAAGCATCCAGAACGCCGTCGGAATCGGTATCGAGCGGACACCCTTCTTTATCGGCGCCAAAAGTCGTTTTGCATCGGTCTTCTGGATCCAAAATCCCATCCCCGTCCTGATCCATGAAACAGCCTGTTTTGTCTGTGCCAAATGTCTTTGGGCACAGGTCTTTCAAGTCCAAGAAGCCATCGGAGTCTGTATCGAGCGGACAGCCCATACCATCAACAGGGGTTCCCACCTCCGTGTTTTGGCATTTGTCGAATGCGTCTGGAACCTGATCTAAATCGGTATCGCGTGGGCAACCGTTTTGATCAACGGCCATTCTGGCCAACGTCCTCGGACAAAAATCTGTCAGATCGGAGACACCGTCATGATCTTGATCCAGCATACAGCCGGTTTCATCCACGATTTCGCCGCGGGGCGTGTTGGGACAACGATCTTCCGCATCAATAAGGGTATCGGAATCTAAGTCGGGAGGCGGCGGCGGAGGCGGTTTGGGAATTTTCCGAATCACCTTGGGCGCGATGAAAGTGACACCTACGGATGCCGCAAAGTTACTAAAAATTTTTTGATTGCTAAGATCAAGAAGATGTTGAACATCCATTTGCAGCGCAAGGCGTTTTTCAATGAGTGGAAAGCGCGCGCCAACGCCATAGCGAAGCTGCGGATTCGCCCCGCGTAATGTGAGATTGCTCCCACCCGCGCCCCCTCTCAAAAAAATGTCCCAGCGCTTTACTGTCTTATAATGATACAAGGCGGAAATGTCCCAAAGAAGCGCGCTCATATTTTTCCCATCGGATTTTCGTTTTGTAGCAACCTTCTGGATTCCCCATTCGATCTCCCAGGGCAAAGGGGTGAGGGACTCGCTTTGTTCTTTATCTTCCGAAAGCGACATGTCTTTCGAGAGCAGTGCCAATCCAAATCGAAGTCCGGCAGACGATCCGATTTTAAGCCCTTGTTCATTGGCAAAAGAATAGCTGCCCACGGTGGGGGTCATGAAAAGATCGCCGGGCTTGGCGGCTTGTGCAATGGAGCAGACCAAGAGCATCAAGAGTAAAAGAGGAAAGTAGAGCAGCCGTTGTCCCGTCCTACTGAATTTCTCCCGTATTTTTGTTGCCGCAACAATCATGCGCTAATGGCGTCAATGAGCGCGCGATGCTTGTCGCATCCGATAATTTTTTTGATTTCAGGAAGGGTCTGCTTCATCCTTAAATGCGCCCTTTCTTTCAAAGCGAGGAGGCGGGCAATCGACCGGTCAATACGCTCTTCGGAAAGTTCCTCTTTCTCCACCGCGTGAATGAGTGCTTCCAACGCGGCCGTTTGTTCATCAGGTGATTTACAAATTAAGAGTAAGTCAGAGCCAGCTTCAATTGCCAAGACCGCCGCCTCGGCGACTGAAATTTTTTCAGTAATCCCCTTCATTTCCAAATCATCGCTAACAATCACGCCCGAGAAGCCGATTTTCTCTCGCAATAGCTTTGTCACAATTTTCTTCGATAACGATGCCGGCCGCTTTGCATCTATTTTGCTATAAAGCACGTGCGCGGTCATGATCGTCCAAAGCCCATTTTTCGCCAGATGAATGAACGGCTTTAACTCCATCTCGTTTAAGCGGCTCATCGGATGGTCTAGCTTGGGAAGGGTTTTATGCGAATCGAGATTCGTATCGCCATGTCCCGGAAAATGTTTGCCACACGCAATGATATGGTTATCCTGCAATCCGCTCATCAACGCGAGTGCTTGCTCTTCAACGATCAGTGAATTTTGCCCAAAGGCGCGATCGCCAATAATCGGATTGTCGGGGTTGGTATCCACATCGAGCACCGGCGCAAAATTCATATTAATGCCGACGGCGTTTAACTCCTTAGAAAGTGCTACCGCACAGTCGTATGTAAGTCGAATATTATTGATCTGGCCGAAGACCTTAGCCGGAGGAAACTGAATGAACGGCTTGGGCAACCGCGAGACGCGTCCGCCTTCTTGATCAATGCCAATCAATAACGGGACATTTTTCGATAAGGCCTGAAGCGATTGTGTGAGTTTCGCGCATTGTGCAGGTGTCTTTATGTTGCGGGAAAAAAGAATCACGCCGCCAATTTGATGTTTTTGGATGAGGGTGACCACCTCTTTTGAAGGGGTGGTTCCCTCAAACCCCACCATTAAAAGCTGTCCTATCTTTTCGGCAAGTTTCATTGGGCCGCCTGTGTCATCAGATATTGAATGAGAAGCCGAACCCCGGCGCCGGTTGAGCCTTTTGGCGTGTAGGGTCGCGGCTTATCGCCATTCCATGCCACACCAGCAATATCCAAATGCACCCACGGAACATCCCCTGCGAACTGTTTCAGAAAAAGCGCGGCGGTAATCGAACCACCCGGTCGGCCTCCAGTATTTTTCAGATCGGCCACATCGCTTTTAATTTGATTATAATAATCGTCCCAAAGCGGCATTGGCCAGACGCGCTCGCATGCGTCATCGGCCGCCTTTTGAATCGCTGTGGTGAGTTTGTAATCATTTCCATAAAGCGCCATGGCATGCGCCCCCAGCGCAACCACGCACGCGCCCGTTAATGTTGCAAGATCAATAATGGCGCGCGGTTTATAGCGCAGGCTATAGGTAATCGCGTCGGCGAGACAAAGCCGACCTTCCGCATCCGTATTGATGACCTCTACCGTTTTGCCGGAGAGCGTTTTGACAATGTCGCCCGGATGAATCGCACGGCCACCGGGCATGTTATCGGTGGCCGGTAAAATCCCGACAATATGAACAGGCCATTTCATTTGTGCCGCAACACGCATTGCCCCCAGCACGGCTGCGCCGCCGGACATATCGTATTTCATCTGCTCCATGTTGTCAGCCGGTTTCAATGAAATGCCGCCAGTGTCAAACGTAACCGACTTGCCCACCAATGCGATGGGTTTTCCGGGCGCCCCTTTGTACTCCAAGATAATAAATTTAGGCGGTTCATGCGTTCCGCGGGCGACGCCAGCAAAAGCCCCCATCCCCAAGGCCACGACATCGGCGCGCTCCAACACCTTGACCGTAACCAAGTCCGATGATTCGGCCAACGATTTGGCCTCCTGTTCCAGACGGCTGGGGGTCACGACATCCCCGGGCAGATTACAAAGCGTACGCGCGTAATTCGCGGCCTCGGCAATGCGCTCTCCTAATAACGCGCCGCGCGCGACTTGCGGCTTGTCAGAGGCTTTCGTCATGACCAACGTGATCCCCGTTATTTCCTTTTTAGGTTTGGGGCAATCGGTTTTATAAAGATCAAATTGGTAAAGAGAAAGAATAATCCCCTCTACAATGGCTTGGGTGAAGTTGGCGATTGAAATGCCGTTTTGTTTTTGAGAAAGGGCAATGGCCAATGTGGATTGGCCCGCTTCACGAATCGTTGTGGCCGCCTTTCCCGCAGCTTGACGTATCTTATCTTGCGTGATCTCGCCTTTTTTGCCCAATCCCAAAAGAAGAATCCGCGGCATATTTTTTCGCGTCGTGCGTAACAACAGCGTCTCCAGAAATTTTCCTGAAAATTCTTTAGAGACCAAGACCTCGTTGATCTGACCGTTTAACGGGCGATTAACACGGGCCAGTTCGCCCGAGATTGCTTCTCCTTCATAATGCCCCAAAACCAATGTTTCTCCGTGTCCGTTCAAAAGCGGTCGAGATATTATTTTTATTTCCATATTAGACGCCTCGCATTTCTTTGTCCCAGATGAGTTTATGTAATTGCAGATTCAAACAAACGTTCATATTTTCTTGTAAAATCCATTCAGTAAGCAATCGAGGTGGAAGCTCGCCAAAGACCGGAGAGAAGTTGCAACGCCGATTATTTAACAATGGATTTTCTTGAATGACTGATTTTGCCCATTCAAAATCGTTTCGATCGGAGATGACAAACTTCACCTCGTCTTCCGCTTTAAGATAAGCGAGGTTTTTCCAATGAATGGTATGGCTCATTGCGCTGCCCGGCGGCTTGATGTCCATGATGACAATGGCGCGCGGATCAAGGCGGTTAATCGGAAGGCTGCCGCTGGTTTCAATCAGTACGCGGAATCCCTCGTCAAGCAAACGTGTCACGAGGGGATAGACTTCTTCTTGGAGGAGTGGTTCGCCACCGGTGATTTCAACCAATGGGGTTTTGAAGGATCGGACATGGCTGATGATGGTATCGAGTGTTTGTTCGTCGCCCTCGAAGAAGGCATAAGCACTGTCGCACCAGCGACAGCGCAGATTGCAAAATGTGGTTCGGACGAAAACGCAAGGGGCTCCTGCAAAAGACGATTCCCCTTGGATGGACTTGTAAATTTCGTTGATCTTCATTGGTCGGGCGGGATTCTATCAACAAGAGAAAAGAAAGATCAAGGAGATAAATCACGCGTCGCTGTTGGGGCAATGGATTAGGCATGAACTTCAACAAGTCGGCTTGACGAATGCGGTACAGGCATGGGCTGTCCTTCCTCTCGGAGCCCCTCAAGATGGAACTCAATTGCCTCTTGGATAAGGTGAACAACCTCATAACATAATGACTCCCACACACAAACATCTCGCATGGAGGGCATGTGCAACATGCCCCTACACTAATGACCATTAAAAATAATAACTGATTGTGGCTGCGCCGAAACGGCCACCCCATTTTGCACGTTGGCAATACTCACAATCACCGATTCACTCCCCTCCGAAACCTGATCGGCAACCGCCGTCAAAGCCGTTGATGCCGACAACCTTCCCGCCGGCACAATAATTTGCTCGGCCAAGGCATAATCCACGCCCGCCGTTGCACTCCCGGCCAGATTCAAATTCACAACCACATCCAATGTGGATCGTGTGCTCAACGTCGCAGTCACCTTTGATTTGTTGCTGATGCCCGATTCGTTCACTCCGGCATTCTCAATCGAGAGGATGACCGATGGGGGAGGAACATCCACAATTTTGATCGTCTGTATTGAGGATGCCCCGCTTGTCCCATTAACGATTTTATCCAGTTGAACCGTTACGGTTTCATTTCCCTCAATCAGCGTATCCGGTTTTGCGACGAGGATCACGGATTTGGAGAAATCTCCGGCGGGAATCGTAATTTTGTCTGCCAATGTATAATCGGACATCTGTGTGGCCGATCCCGATTTGATGAGGCCGATTGTGACATCAAGCCCCGAGAGATCGCTTAATCTTGCGGTCAATGTGGTCTGATCTTCGGGCGGGGTCTCATGGGCAGTGAGATTCGTAACCGATAACGTGACCGTTGGCGCGTCGTCATCATCCACAATTATGATGGTGTGCTGCTGTGGCCCGGTTTGGGCACCGTTGGTGATGTCGTCCACTTCAATGGTCACGGTCTCGCTGGCCTCATCCAGTGTATCTTCCAGCGTGGTCAGCGGGATGGACGCGCTTTGCCTTCCCTCTGGAATAATAATTTGATCAGGCAAGCGATAATCATACCGGCTGTCCGCGGAACCTCTTTTTTTTAGATTCACAACGATATAACGATCGGAAGTTTTATCCAATGTGGCTGTAACAATGGTACTATTCCCGGGCGCGCTTTCACGGACATTTAAGTTTTGCACGGACAATGTAACCGTTCGATTGTCTAGTCTCTTGAGCACTTTTGGGGTACACCCAAAAAACACAGAAGATAAAAAGATTAAAGATCCACAGAATATTATTTTATGCATTATCATTTACAGCTCCCTATTTTTATTTTACTTTTTATTCTACAAAAACGATAATCGAATGCAGTCCCGACGTTCCATCTGGAAAAGGACGGGCAATAAAATCGGTCTGCTTCCGGCCAATGACATCTTCCGCGCGCGTCATTACCTCAAAATTTCCCGGCTGCGGATTTTTCCAAGTATACTCCCAAAATGTCCATGTATAAGGGGCAGCAGCGGGCTTTAATGTCGTCGGCATCCAACGCTTTCCGCCGTCCATTGAAATCTCCACGCTGCGGATTTTATTATAGCCGGCAAAGGCGACCCCTCGAAAGGTCTGTCCCGCGACAATCGTATTATAATGACCCGGCGAGTCAATCCGCGATTTCACCTTGATCGTCGCGTCATCGGTCCATCCTTTCCTTTGCCAATACCCTTTATAGTCGTGGCCCACCACTTCAATCTTCGTAATCCATTTCACGTTTTTAATTCCGTATAATCCGGGCACAACTGCGCGTAGCGGAAACCCATGCTCTTTCGGAAGCTGCGCCCCGTTCATTTGATAAGCGAGAAAAACATCGTAGTGAAGCGCGCGATCGAGCGTAATGCTGTCGGAGTAATCGTCCGCGCCGTGAAAGACAATGTCTTGTGCAGAGGATAACACATGAGCATCGTTCAATAGAGACGCCAGCGAAACGCCTTTCCAGACGGCATTGCTCATGAGCTCGCCCGTGACTTCATTATCAATGCATTGCAGTGTGACCATCTTCTCGATGGACGGTCGTTTCAGGAGATCGGCGTAGGTCAACCGAAGTGGCTTTTCGACCAAGCCGGTGATGGGGAGCGACCAGTTCATGGCGTCTACTGTTTTGATGCCGCAACATTGCACAATATAGAAATCTTTGTTGGGGGTAACAAACGGGGTCTTTCTGGGAGACATTGCCAAAAATCGTTTTGCGATGAAGTTGCCCGATTCGGCTTTTTGAGGGGCAATGACCGAAAGTGCCCCGGCCGCTGCGACATGAAGAAATGTACGTCTGTCTAATGTTTGCATCGCGTGATTATAGAGAGGGAGCGACTCTATTACAAGATTGCGCATTACCTCACTAAAAACCGACCTGAACGCGGATCGTTGCCTCAAACTGGAAAATCTATTAAAACTCGATTACATTAAAAAATGTGGGATTGCAGAATCAGGACATTTAATCTATTGTTTAGGGACATGAGAAATGAAAACCTAAAGAATTATGCTTTTATTGATAGCCAGCACGTTACGTTTAACATTAAACGCCTTGGATGGTCTTTAGATTGGGGTAAGTTTAGAATCTATCTTAGAGCTATCAAAAGTTATAAAAATTGTCAATAAAAAGTAAAACGTTTTTTACAGGTGCCCAATAAAGATAAGGAGACAACAATGCCGATTGAGCAAGCATTCACAGAGCAATTTTGCCCCGGAGAAAATACAGTATTTATATTGGCGACACCACCTGCGCCCACGCAAAAGATCGTTCTTTTAATTCATGGATTTTTGTCCAATAAAAATAGTGATACGAATCTTGATCTCTCAAAATTTTTTATTGAAAAAGGAATCGCCACGGTTCGATTGGATCTTTACGCCCATGGGGAATCGGACGGCCTCTTTCTGCAGTTATCGCTCTCTCGCTGTCTGCTTCAAGTTTCAGGATTGATTGCGTGGATTAAAAAGAACGGTTACGAGAAAATCGCATTGGTTGGCTCCTCTTTTGGCGGACTCATTGCAATTCATACTGCGGCAAAACATGCCGATATTGTCAGTTTATCGCTCAAGTGTCCCGTCTCAAATTATCCGCCGCTTTGGCAAAAGTGGTTTAAAGAGGATGGCCTTGCAAACTGGAAAGAAAGAAATAAGCTTGTGTTCTTTAGCGATAACCGGAGAGTCACATTGGAATATGGGTTTTATTCCGATTTGCTGCAGTATCCCTCTTATCAAGATGCGGCGCATCTTTGTATCCCGACGCTAATTGTTCATGGGGATGCCGACGAGGATGTTCCGGTGGATCAATCGTTACGGCTGTTTGAAACGCTTCGGTTGGATGCGTCTCGAAAACGGCTGGAGGTTATTTCAGGCGCGGATCACGGATTTGAAAAGCCGGACGACTTTAATCAAATGGTGCATCACATTGAAGAATGGGTGATGCGGTTTTTTTAAGCGTGCGTCCCGTTACTTCGAAAGCGCGAGCCCGCCAATCAAATACTGGATATCCTCATCGTCGAATCGCAGCCCTGCGCCGACAAAAAGGGTATCCAAATTGGAATTGAATATTTGATCATAGCCAACCCGTAAGTGAAGAAACCGCAACACCTCATACTGGGCGGACACCTTTACATGGGGCTCTTTGGATGCGGGATCTACGCTATCAAAATCCCACGCGTCCATCGAAAATTTGATCTGGTCGTTGCGTGCGTAAAGATCACCGCCGACCCCAAAGCTATTTTCCATCAATCCGATACGAAGGCCTAAATTGGAAAGCCGCTTCCCAAACATGGCCGATACTTTAAATTTGCGTGTTGTTTCCAAATCAGAGACCAAAGTTGGGAGCCCATCTTTGGTCGTCTTGTTTTCTGTAAGCTCCAGTTTGCCCCGTGGATCATCCACGACTTCCAACAGATAATACTTGTCCTGTCTGGGTGAAAGCCTCAACGAGAAATAACCTTTATTCTCGCTGTCGGCCAATTGATACTCGTTTCGAAATCCGACATTGGTCTTAAAATGTTGAATGCGTCCGAGGGTATTGGAGACCCCTTCTAACGCCGTATTCAAATTGTTGTACGCCTTCTCATCGGTAAAGAGTTTTCCAATTGATCCCTCGCCCTTTTCCAGCTTTTTCGTCAGGGTTTGAATGCTAGTGAGTGATCCGATAAGCCCATCCAGCGCATGTTCGAATTTATTATAAACGCCCTTATCTGTAATCAATTTTCCAAGCGTGCCTTCGCCCTGTTCTATTTTTTTTGTAATTTGGGCCAAATGGTTCAGTATCTCTTGTCCGTCTTTATTTAAGAGTTTAGAAAATTGCTCAAGATTTGCGGTGGTATTGCCTATGGATTTCTGATTGTTCTGAACAAAATCGTCAATCCCTTTTGTCAGGGAGCGGATATGCTCGACAATATCTTTGATGGACTGCTCCCCTTCTTTTGTCCCGATTGCCCCGCGAAGCGACTCGCTTACTGCACCGAGATCGTCGGCTACTTTTGCAAATCGGGTGACCAGATCGGAGACTTGTCCGGTCAATTGTTCGACATCAGCACCTTTGTTTTGCGCGGTTATCAGCGTTCCATTCGCTTTCATAAACACTTTACTTTTCCCGAGCGTAATCTCAACAAACCGATCTCCCAATAGGCCGCTGGAAGCAATCACGGCTGCGCTATCGGACGGAATTTCCACTCCCGGATGAATCAGCAGTGTGACCTTTGCGCCGCCGCCTTTTTTTAATTCAATCCGATCCACTTGGCCGACCTCGACGCCTGAGATTTGTACAGGGGCGCGCTCATCGAGACCGGATACCGTTGGGAGGGTCACAGAGACGGGGTAGCCGTTATCGCCGAATTGAAATCCCCCGACCTTAAATGTCATGTAGGAGAGCGTGGCGATTCCCAATAGAACGACTGCGCCGACTTTTGCTTCAGTTGTGAAAGACAATGAATCTCCTCTAATCTGTGCGAATTGGGCCATCTGAGCTGCCGTTAATAAATTGTCGAACAACCGGATTCTTGCTGGTCTGAATTTGTTCCGGCGTGCCGACTTCTAATATTTCCCCTTGATAAAGCATTGCGATGCGATTGGCAATTTTATAGGCGCTTTTCATATCGTGCGTAATGGTCAACGAGGTGACCGAAAGTGACTTGTTCATTTGAGAAATAAGCCGATCAATGACGTCCGCCATAATCGGATCGAGTCCTGTGGTGGGTTCATCATAGAGAATGATTTTTGGGTTCATTGCGATGGCGCGTGCCAATCCTACTCGTTTTTTCATACCCCCCGACAAGTCAGCCGGCATTTTTTCTTCGATTCCTCGCAGTCCTACCATTGCCAATTTTTCTCGAACAATTTGCATAATCGTTTCTTTGGGCAAACGGTTATGTTCCTTGAGTCCAAACCCGATATTCTCCGCAACATTCAGCGAGTCAAACAAAGCAGCACTTTGGAACAACATGCCAAATCGTTTTCGAAAATCAAATAGCGCCTCTTCCGATAATTCAGCCAAATTCTGTCCGTCAATAATGACCTCTCCAGAATCGGGCTGCATGAGGCCAATGATGTGTTTCAGAATAACCGATTTGCCGGTGCCACTTCCACCGATGACGACCATTCCCTCTCCGGCCTCAACGGTCAGGTTGACTCCGCGCAAGATATAATGATTGTTGAATTGTTTATGAACATTTCGCAGTTCGATCATGGCTGCCATTGTGTAGTCCTATCGCAGAAAGGCCGTTACAAAATAGTTTGAGATTAAGATCAGCATTTCGGAGACGACGACTGCTCCGGTTGTCGCGCGACCCACGCCTTCTGCCCCGCCCTCGGCTTGAAACCCTTTGTAGCAACTCACCCCGGCGATGATTCCGCCAAAGACGGCGGCCTTGATGAGACCGCCGAAAATATCTTCCATTTCCAAATACTGTGTTGTCCGTCGCAGATAGACGCCCGCATTGGCGCCGAGCGTATGCACGGAGATCAGGTATCCTCCGAAAATGCCGATGAAATCGGAGAAGATCGTGAGCATGGGCAGCATGACGATTCCCGCGATAAAACGAGGCGTGACCAAATATTGAATGGGATTCACGGCCAATGTCGCGAGGGCGTCTACTTGTTCGGTGACTTTCATCGTACCCAATTCGGCGGCCATTGCGGCGCCGGCGCGACCTGCAACGATGAGGCCTGTGAGCACGGGGCCGAGTTCGCGTGTCATGGAGAGGGCGACGACGGTGCCGACCAGTCCTTCCGCGTTAAAGCGTTTGAATCCGGTATAGCCTTGAAGGGCAAGGACCATGCCGGTAAATGTGGCGGTAATGAGGACGACCGGAATGGAGCCGACGCCAACCGATTCCATTTGTTTCAGGAGGTTCTTAAAACGATAAGGGGGCCGAAAGATATAAATGAAGGCGCGAAAGAAAAGGAGTCCCATTGCTCCCATTTCGGTCAAGAACGAAATAAATGTTTTACCAATCCAATCAAGCCATTTCACGGGTTTGGGCGGTTCCTCTTAATGTCAATTTAGAATGAAACACGAGGGTCATGATAGCAGTGAAATGTGAGAAGAGTAAAGGGTCGTAGGGGGACCCAAGAACAGAGATAGAAAAGTGTGTGGCCCTGCCCTGTCGGGTTTGGGGCA
>JBBTIN010000050.1:0-8048 GCA_038059935.1 Nitrospirota bacterium | reverse complement strand
TTGCAGCAAAGCGTTGCTCCAGAAAGGAAACCCCGGACAGGACAGAGTCTTGCCGATGCGCCCCGCCATCAACAATTCCCTTTATTTTCGAGATTGGGTATTGTCTTATCAAATCTTCAAAATAAGGCCGATCGGATTTTGCAATCACACAGACAATGGTATCAATGCGGGCGGATGTCTCAAAGGCCATGAGGGCGTGGATGAAGACGGGTTTTCCCGCAATCGGCACAAATTGTTTTTTTAATGGACGACCCGCCCGCCTTCCATCGCCTGCAGCAACTAAAATTGCGTGCGTCATGAATAGTATTTTGTTTGGATATTTGCCGTAACCATTGGCAATCACTGCTTGCAACCGATGTTCTCTTTCACAGCGACCAACGGGATCTGTCACGCTCGCCCTCCGCTAGGAGTCTGGAGAGAGATTGATAAAAAACCGGTTTCCTTGGCGGTTAATGAGGAAGAGTGTCGAATCGCCTTTCTTGATTTTTGAAAAAAGCCTTTCGTAATTTTTAAGATCAAATATGGGCTTCCGGTTGATTTCCAAAATAAAATCCCCTTCTCGAAGACCTGCCTCTTCGGCAAGACTTCCAGCTTCGATCTGTACAATAATCACGCCCCGATCCTTGGAGGAGAGATTATATTGCTCTGCGACTTCAGGTGTCAGCTCTTGAACGGAAAAACCAAAGAATCCGGTCTCTGGCTCTTGCTCGTTCTCGATATCGCCCTTTTGCGCGACCTCTTTGGGCTGTTCAGAAAGCGTTACAATAATCTCCTTTTGCTTTTTATCCCGCAGAATCTTAACCGAGGCTTTCGTTCCCACCGGGGTGCGCGCAACCATATTTCTCAAATGACTGGAGTCTTCAATCTCACGATTCACAAAGGATAAAATGACATCGCCTCGTTTAAGCCCCGCCTTGTCTGCTGGGGAATCGGGCATCACATCGGTCACCAGAGAACCTTTGGATTCGTCCGCAGGAAGGCCAAATTCTTTTCCCAAAGCGGGCGTTAGATCTTGAATCGAAACCCCCAACCAGCCACGAGAGACTTTGCCTGTGGCCACCAGAGAATCCATGATTGAGCGCACCATATTGCTGGGGACCGCAAATCCGACACCCATATAACCGCCACTTCGCGTAAAAATTGCCGTGTTGATTCCGATCAGTTCCCCACGAATATTGACCAGTGCGCCGCCGGAATTCCCCGGATTAATGGCCGCATCGGTTTGTATAAAATCTTCGTAATCGGCAATCCCGACATTGGCCCGGCCGATGGCTGAAACAATCCCCATCGTGACGGTTTGACTGAGTCCAAAGGGATTCCCAACCGCAACCACATATTCCCCAACCTTTAATTTGTCAGAGTCACTCCAAGGAACGATAGGCAAGTCAGTTGCATCAATTCGGATTACGGCGATATCGCTCTTTTTGTCTCGTCCAACGATTTTTCCCTTAAACTCGCGTTTATCTTCCAAGATGACCTTAATCTCATCCGCCTCTTCCACCACATGATTATTGGTAACAATCAATCCGTCGGAGGTAACAATCACCCCGGATCCTAAACTTTGCTCCTTGTGCTGTCGCGGCTGCGGTCTCCTCCCGTGGCCGCCAGAAGGGTCATCGTCTCCAAAAAATCGTCTAAAAAATGGATCATTAAATGGGAACCCTTGCTCTCCCCCCCGGCCTCCGCCACTCTTGATAATGCGCGTTGTAGAAATATTGACCACGGCAGGAGTGACCGCCTCTGCGATTTTTACAAAAATTTGGTTAGACGGAAGGATATCTCCATTGATAGGCTGTATTTCTCTTTTATTTTTGACCGAATCGCTTGTCGCCTTTCCTTCCGGCATCAAGCGAAATTCAGAGACCAATGTCACGCCGACAATGGTTCCAATCAGCAATAAAATTAAAGCACCGGACAATCGGCGAAAACGATCCCCTTCCATTGGCATTCTTATTCTCCAAGGTCTAAAACTTAAACGATCTTAATTCTACAATGATTTTTGCCTTGCTGTAAAGGGCGACACGGCCTGCGTGATCGCATAAAGGGCACATCGCTTCCCCTTAAAAGTGGAGAGACTTTATCTTTCAGGCGCCCCAACGGGGCGACTCATTCCACCCGTGGGGGCTTCCCCACACCAGTTGCTTTTAACATGGCTTTGGCGTACTAATCCACACATGCAATATCCCTCCCTTATTGAGCCGCTTATTTCCAGGAAAATCGTTTATCAGGGCAAATATGTGCAAACCGAGGAACAGATTGTTCTGCAACCGGATGGGAAAGAGGCGGTTCGAGAGATCGTGACGCCACCCAACGCCGTCGGGATTTTTCCAATAGACAAAACCGAGACCGTTTATTTGGTGCGGCAATATCGTCCGGCGGTTCGCCAAGTCACACTCGAAATCCCGGCGGGCATTTTAGACCCGGGAGAGCAGCCGCAAGAAACAGCATTTCGAGAATGCGAAGAGGAGATTGGACTGACCGCTTCGAAAATGGATTTTCTCTTTTCCTATTTTCATTCGGTTGGGTTTTCGACTGGCAAGATTGATATCTTTATGGCAACCGATTTTCGTCCCGCAGAAAACGCCCACACCGACCCGGGTGAATTCATTGAGAAAGTCGCAATGCCGTTTGAGACGCTCTACGAAAAATGTACCGATGGAACGGTCGTGGACAGTAAAACACTTCTCGCCGTATTTTGGTATATGCAAAGGGTGCGGGGGAAAAGATAGGGCGACGCGCGCGTCGCCCCTACAAAACATTTACACGATGGTCTTTAACGCTTCTTGCAGCTCGAGACTATGCCCATCTACTTTGACTTTCGCGATGATCTTGCGAATCACGCCGTTTTTATCAATCAGGAAGGTGGACCGCTTTGCGGAACCGGTCAGACCCAGCACGTCATATTTTCTGGCCAACTCTTTTTTATCGTCGGCAAGGAGTGTGAAATTCAATTGAAATTTATCAACGAATTTCTGATGGGACTTCACGTTATCGGTGCTTACTCCTAAAATTTCCGTGTCGGCGTTCTTAAATTTTTCTATATCGTCTCGGAAGGTGCAGGCCTCTTTGGTGCAGCCGGGGGTATCATCTTTTGGGTAAAAATAAAGAATCACATTTTTCTTGCCCTTGTAATCGGAGAGGGAAATCTCCCGTCCGTCGTTTGAGGAAAGGGTAAAATCGGGGGCTTGCATTCCTTCTGTTAGTTCATCAGCCATATCGCATCTCCTTAATATTAAGAAGGCCAATCTATACACATATTTTATTTTTATCAAGTAACCGAATCGCGCCATCTAAAATGTAACCCTAGGGAGTATCGTCGGGACATGTAAAATGTAACCCCGATGATCCACTCTACGGTAACCTTTTTAAATGTCTTGATAGGACCCATTTTGGGTCAGATTCACCTTTAACAAGTACAATGCCGTACAATCTTTTCAAGACACTTCCGAAGCACCTGCGGTCTGGATACAAAGCAAATCACAAGATGCCCGGGCGGAAGATTATAAAAATATCCGGGATGAATTAAAATCCCCTCTTGCTCCAATAAGGCCAACGCAATCTTCTCTTCGTTTTTTCTCGGATCTTTTATTTTAACCACCACATAAAAACCCGCCTCAGGTGGGTTCACCGCTAGGCTTTCTGTATGAGATAAAACAGACATTGCTATTTCCTTCCGATGTTCCATCTGTGCTTTATATTGTTTCAAGAAATTTCCCCCTTCGGCAAACAAGGTTGGCGTCGCAAATTGCGCCCATTCATTGTTCGGCAAAAAAGTATCTGAAATTTTCTGCAATATCCGAACACTCTTTTTCACGCGATCCGAATCTCCCAGTATCCCCATCCAACCAATCTTGACCCCCGGCAGTGCCAACATCTTTGAGAGACCGTTAATGAGGATTATCAGCGGGGCAATGCTTGGCTGCGGGCGCGGCAATGTTTTTGTATTAAACAAAAACGCACTGAAAACCTCATCGAAAATAATTGGTAACGAAAAACGGCGGGCAATGTCACAAATTTTTTCCATCTCTGCTGTCGTGATCACCGCTCCGGTTGGATTATGCGGCGAGATCAGAACAATGGCGCGCGTCTTTGCGTGAATACGGCTTTCAAAATCATCAAACGAAATCTCCCATCTATTGTGGAGGTGTCCGCTGGATAGAACAAGCGGATAATAACGAATCTTAACATCCGAAAGCGCTGCAATCGCCTCAAAAAGCGGATAAGAAGGAGAGGGACAAAGAATTTCATCGCCCGGATTGGCAAAAAGTTGAAAAAGATATTGATAAGAAATACTGGCGCCGGGGGTCAAAATGATTTGATCGGCTGGCAGGAAAATCCCTTCGGTTTCGTAATATTTTTGAATGGCAAGCCGCGCGACCCTTTGCCCCTGGGGATCGGGCCTGTATATTGTTGCCGCTGTGACAGCCTCTTTTGTTACGCGCTTTAAGATCGCCTTGGGATACGCGATTCCATGCTGATGGACATTGGCAGAAATCAGATCGGTTATCGGGCTGCCGGATCGGATCAGGGCGTCCCTGCGACGATAGAGCCGATTGGGAATGCCTCCAAAGTTACCTGACCTTTTTGAAAACATGATTGAATGAATGTCCCTGTGCGCTGCACCCCTAAAAACTGTCACGAGCGGTCGGGACGCCGACTCCGCGCCCAAATGTAAAGGCACCCTTCTTGACTGGCACTCCATCAATGAAAAAAGACTGACTGGACTCATAAGGCACGATGATCTCGTCCATTAGCTGCGCGAATGACAGATCATGTAGATAAAGCTCTTTCTCATAGTCCTTTGACTCTGCGACTACCGCGTACTTTGTGTCTTGATCAATTTCCATATTTAATGACTTTGGGCATCTAACGTGGAGGGGACGGATGGCCAATTGCGGCGATCTGCCGAATCATGTCGCGCGTCGCATGATCTTTCGGATCGCCAACGATTTTCACCGATCCGCCATACGCCCGCACAATCGCCCCCTCCGGCACAGAAGCCTCCGTATAATCGGTTCCTTTCGCGTGAATGGCCGGACAAAGCGCACGCAAAATTGTTTCAACATTTAACGCGTCGAAGATCACGACATAATCCACAAAAGACATCGCGCCAATAATCTCCGCCCGATCATTTTCGTTGACAATCGGACGTCCCGGCCCTTTTAATTGACAAACCGATCGGTCAGAGTTAATCGCAACGACCAACACATCCCCCAATCGCTTCGCGGCTTCTAGATACCGAACATGCCCAACATGAAGCAGATCAAAACAGCCATTGGCCATCACAACCTTTTTCCCGCGAAGCAACTCGACCAGTGTTTCTATTTTTTTAAGCTTCATTTTTCTGTGCTATGAATCGCAGTTAAGAGTTCTTCTCGACTGACCGTGCACGTTCCATATTTCATCACGACAATGCCTCCGGCCATATTGGCAAGCCTCGCTGCTTCTTCAAATGTGCCTCCCGCTGCAAGTGCTAACGTGAAGGTTGCCATCACAGTATCGCCCGCGCCAGTCACATCCGCCACTTCATCACTCCCATGAATTGCGATATGAATGGGTTTCTTCCCCTTTTCAAATAGAGCCATTCCGTCTCGACCGCGGGTGATTAAAAGCGCGTCTAAGTCGAGCCGTTTACGAAGCACTTGCCCCGCTTTGTTTAATTTAACAAGATCATTATTGATGGTAATTCCCAATGCCGTTTCCACTTCCGATTCGTTCGGCGCGGCCGCCGTTAAGCCTGCGTATTTGAGGATCGAAAATCGCGAATCAATCGTGATCGGAATCCGCCTTTTCCCAATACCTGAAACGATTTCTGGAGAGACAATGCCATAGCCATAATCCGAAATCATCAGGGCATCGGCATGGGCTAATGACGCCTTCAGCCGCTTTTTGACCCGCTCTAAAACGGCGGAACGTCCGCTGCGGGCGGAACTTCCGCTTCGGGAGGAATCACAAAGCGAAGCCCCCCAATCCAGCCGAACGACTTGCTGTCGGTAGCCATGTGGCATCTGTGCAATGACCCGCATTTTCGTGGGGGTTTTATATCCCGGCACTTTTTCAATCCCAGCAATATCAATGCCCATCTCGGAAAATTGCGCGAGCATTCGCTCCCCTTCCGAATCATCTCCCACGACGCCAACCGGATAAGGATTCCCCCCCAACGCCCAAATATTATGAATGGCGTTTGCCCCGCCACCGGGAACCTGCTTGCTGTCCTTGTGATTGAGAATCAACACCGGTGCTTCACGGGAAATCCGGGCGACTTCTCCATATAAAAAAACGTCCGCAACAATATCGGCTAAAACGGTGACGCGCTTCCCGCGCCATTGGTTGATGCGTGTCTCTAAGAGGTTCATCATAATTCTTGGGGACGCCCAATATCTAAAAATGAAGCAATTCTAAATATCGCTCTTTAGGGACAGCGGAGAAAAATGTCCCCAACCGAGGCCCTTTGTCTTTTGCAAATAACAACTGATAAATAATCTGGAAAAATCGTCTCTGAATCAAAGTCAAATCGGTATCGGGTGGCTGATCCACTTTAGGAATATCATAAACAATTTGTGTGGCTTCCTCCATGCTGACCGACTTTGCTTTCAAAGCCTCGTAAAGTAACGTGATCCAATTTTTTTCTGTTGGGGTTAATTCCCCAAAAGTCGCATCGTCTCGATTTTCTCGAAGGATCAATTGATGCTCGGGCGCAAAGTCCTCAAGCCAATGGCCAGCCTTTTTCAGCCTTTCCGCGAAAAGAACCTGCTTCATGGGGGTTCCCATCCGATCAAAGATCGCTTCCATGGCGTCATGATTCCCTTGAACAATGCCGGCAAAGCTTACGAGCTGTTTGAATGAGACCGCCCCGACTGATCGTCCCACAACCTTAGAAAGCGCGATCTCCCGCTCAACGGGGGTCTTGGCGTTTGTTCGATCAAACTCATCATAGACGCGATAGAGGCCGTCATCGAGCACCAGATCAAACGCCTTATTCGGTGGCATCTTGGCAAACGTAAAGAGCAAGACCTCCGGCTGATAAATCTTCAACGCGTCTCCGGGGGTGAGTAGAACGCCCGATGATCCGCTCATCTTGCCGGTCAATCCTTTTAATCCAATAAATTCATACGGCTGAAAGATCGGTGGGCGATGATGGAAAATGGCGTTTGATATCTCGCTGGAAACCTCAAAACTGCCGCCGGCCGTTGCATGATCTTTTCCGCCCGGCTCAAAGACAACCGCTTCATGTCGCCAGCGCATGGCCCAGTCTACTTTCCACGGTAGTTTTATATTGCGCGCATTTTTAAGTTCAATCTGGCCTTCTTTATGACAAAAATCGCAATGGTATGAAAGATGTGTTTCGGAGGAACCGGCGACCATAATTCGGGTTGTATCTTTTCCGCAGGTCTCGCAATAAAGCGTAATCGGGAAATAGTTTGATCGGGCATCTGGCGTGTCCTCTTTCGTTTTGAATTTGGCCAGAATGTCATAAATGGCGTGACGGGATCGAACGGATTCGGCAATTGCGTCGGCATAGATGCCGCTTTCGTAGAGTTTTGTTTGATTGAGAAACTCGATTTTGATGCCCATGTCCAATAGCGCATTTTCAAACTCGGTCTCATAACGCGCGGCATAAGAGGGATATTGATTTTCTGGATCGGGGACTTTAGAAAGCGACAGTCCAATAAACTCGGAGTAATTGTCGGGAACATTCTTCGGGACTTTACGGAAACGGTCGAAATTATCCCAGGAATGAAAGGCGCGAACGACAGCCCCTTTTTCTTCAAGTGCTTTTTTGACGAACCAGATGGTGATGATATCGCGCAGATTCCCGACATGCACCGGTCCCGACGGGCTGATGCCGGACGCGCATGTCAGCGGCCCGCTTCCTGCTTTCTGGCGTTTCAGAATGTTGTCTGCTATTTTATCGGCCCAATGAATCATGGAAAGGACTGTCCCATTCCTTTATAGCGGAAGTCAATATAGAAGCCAGTTTTTGTGAAAAAACGACACGATCTATCCGGAACTGATAGGCAATTCGAGGACATTGTCAGTGACACGCC
>JBBTIN010000049.1:0-5801 GCA_038059935.1 Nitrospirota bacterium | reverse complement strand
GGGTTTTGCACAATATTCGGGGAAGCCACCACCAATATAAACATCCCTCAAAACCCGGCAAAGTAACTGTCCCACATCCCAAATCTGAACTGCCAATTGAAACGGTAAAAAGTATTTACAAGCAAGCTTCATTACCATGGAGGGAAAAATGAGATATCCTATTTTTATAGAAAAAGATCCAACAAGTGACTACGGTGTGACAGTTCCCGACATCCCAGGTTGTTTTTCCGCTGGCACAACATTAGAAGAAGCTCTGGTTAATGCTGAAGAAGCGATTCTGACGCATATCGAAGGGCTAATGATTGATAACGAGGCGATTCCTATCCCTTCTACGATTGATAATCTGAAAGACCAATACCAAGGAGAGGGAAGTTTATGGGCATTGGTTCAGGTGGATATGACAAAGCTATCTGATAAAACGAAAAGAATAAATATTTCGGTTTCGGAGAATCTCCTCTCCAAAATTGATGCCTATGCAACTCGGGAGGGAGAAACGAGATCTGGATTGTTGGTAACTGCGGCTTTGGAGTATATGTCCTTGCATTCAAACTAAAAAAGAACGAAAATCTAACAAAAGTTCAACCTGACAAGAAATAGCGTCAGGCCTGCATCGTTGCATCAATTCCCTTAGGGTATACCATTGAGGGTCACGTCCTTCAGCGAATAGAAATCGCCGTTTTCGTAAAGCGTGTAGCCCGTCACTTCCTTTTTCATCACCGCAACATTCTTCGTATGCCAAAGACTGATATAGGGACGCTCTTCCCTAAAAATCTCCTGTACTTCTTTGTAAACGCGTTTTCTTTTTTCAGGATCGCCTAAAACCCGGCCGGCCTCTACCAGCCGATCCATCTTTTCATTTTTGAAACGCACGCGATTAGAGCCGTTTGGCGGAATCGCCTGCGAATGAAAAAGATCGTAGAAAATATCAGGATCGTTAATCCCGACCCACTGCAAAGAAAAAAGCTGAAAATTTCCCGACTTCACATCTGAAAAAAAAGTCCCCCATTCATAACTTCGGATCGTGACGGCAATACCAACATCGGCGAGCTGTCCTTGTATCACCTCGGCAACGCGGCGCCCCAATTCGTTCTGTGAGGTTTTGTAGATCAAACGAAATCGAACCCCAGACCGATCCGGCTTATACCCCGCTTCGTCCAAAAGACGCGACGCCTGTTTTGGATCGTACGCATCCGACACAGTGGGTGTATAAGCCCAATGCCGGTCTGTGAGAATGTTGTTTGCGGGAGCGGCCAAGTCACGAAAGATATATTTTGTAATGCTTTCTTTGTCAATGGCGTGTCCGATGGCTTCTCGAACGCGTCCGTCTTTTAAGATCGGGTCGGTCAAATTAAATCCGAGATAGGCGTAGGTGGTCGAAAGCGCGCTTTGTACTTTTAGCGCGGGATTTTTTTGAAGATGCAAAAGACTATCGGGAGGAAACGCATTTTGAAGTAAATCAATATTCCCCTTCGACAGTTCTAATAGTCGCGTAGACTCATCGGGAATAATACGAAATAACAATCGCGAAATGGCCGGGGGGGCGACCCCTGCGAGCGGTTTTCCTTGTGAATAGCCGGGAAAGGCGTGAAGTTCCACGACGCTATCTGACTCATATCGAACAAATGAAAAGGGGCCTGATCCAACGGGATGCGCAGAAAAGGCCGCTGGGTCTTTTTCAGCCAGATGTCTTGGAACAATGCCGGTGGTCATTTGAGAGAGAAATGGCGCGCTGGGTTTCCCCAAAATAAATCGAATGGTTGCGGCATCCGGGGTTTCAATTTGTACCTTCTCAAAGGCCTTTGCTCGGGGAGAGGAAAGCGCGGGATCTTGGATAGACGCGTAGGTATATCGGACATCGTCGGCGGTCAGTTTGTGTCCGTCGTGAAAAAGAACATTTGGCTTGAGATAAAAAGTATAGCGCGTATCGCCTTCAATCTCCCATCGCTCTGCCAGGTCGGGAACAATTTTGCCCTGATCAATACGAATTAAACTGTTAAAGAGGAGATTGCCGATTCGTTCGGAGTAGGCATCGGTGGCCAGACGCGGATCAAGCTGTGTAGGCGCGGAATCCAGTGCGACGACAAAGGGTTTTTCTTCCAATTGAGCGGGCAATTGAGCGGGGGAGGGATTCGCGCCTCCTCGACAACCGCCCATTAAGAGTGCGATGACCGTGAAGACAAAAAATCGTTTTAGGAGGACATAAAACATCGCAACGCAACAGTCTGACCGCGTAGAGGTGCCCTACACGTTAAATCGGAAATAAATACAATCGCCGTCGGCAACCAGATATTCCTTGCCTTCCAGCCGAAGCAGCCCCTTCTCCTTGATCGCTTGAGGCGTTTTATACTCCATCACATCTTTGTAAGCCGTGACTTCAGCGCGAATAAACCCACGTTGAATATCAGAATGAATGAGTCCCGCTGACTCCACTGCGCGGGTTTCCTTGGGAAGCGTCCATGCCCGCACCTCGTCTTCTCCAACGGTGAAGAACGTCGCCAGCCCCAGCAGTTCATACGAGGCATGAATCAGCCGCGGCAAACCCGATTCCGATATGCCTAACTCGCTTAAAAACAATGCGCCCTCTTCTGGAGAAAGCGCGGCAATCTCTGCTTCGATCTTGCCGCTCATCAGCACCACACGACTTTTGTCTTGTTCAGCCAATCGGGTCACCGCTTCAGAATAACGATTGCCCTTTTCGATATCCGACTCGGCCACATTCGCGACATAAAGAACGGGCTTTCGGGTCAATAACGACATATTCGCCATTAAAGCGGCTTCGTTGTCAGCAATCGCCAAAGACCGTGAGGGTTTTCCGCTTGAAAGATGATTCTTGATTTTCTCGAGCAGTGCCTTTTCTTTTTGCGCTTCCTTATCGCCCGAATGTGATTTTTTCTCGACACGAGCTAACTGTTTCTCAACCGATTCCAAATCTTTTAGAATCAATTCCGTTTCGATAATTTCAATATCGCCTTTTGGGTCAATCTGCCCATTGACATGCACAATGTCGGAATCATCAAAACATCGCACAATATGGACAATCACCGAGACTTCGCGGATATGACTTAAAAATTGATTGCCGAGGCCTTCTCCTGAGGAAGCCCCCTTGACCAACCCGGCAATATCCACAAATTCGATATAGGTGGGGGTTGTTTTTTTAGGATTAAAAAGTGCGGAGAGGGCGGCAAGCCGAGGATCGGGAACGGGAACCATGCCGACGTTTGGGTCTACCGTGCAAAACGGATAATTGGCGACCGCTGCGCTGGCGCGGGTTAATGCGTTAAAGAGCGTTGATTTCCCGACATTCGGAAGGCCGACAAGGCCACAACTTAGTTTCATAATTTTGTATGCATCCTGTTCATCGCTTCGGGAATTCTTTCTTCAAGAATCAGCGGGAGTGCGGCGACTGCGCGCTCCACGCCACTTAAAACTTTTTCTTGATCTTCTACCAAAAACGGACTCAATACATAGTCCGATACGTCTTGATCGGCGTCCCGGCCAATTCCAATTTTTATCCGAAGAAATTCGTTTGATCCCATCTTTTCAATAATAGAGGCAATCCCTCTGTGTCCGCCGGAACTTCCTTTTGTCCGAATTCGGAGGCGTCCGCATTCCGTGTCCAGATCATCTTGAATCACAACGAGATCCGAAATCGGTATCTCGTATTCTTTAAGAAGGCTCATGACGGCAACACCCGACCGATTCATAAAGGTATGTGGCTTAACGAGCAGAAAATCAATCGGTTCATGGGGGGGCTGAAGTTTTCCGCGACAGATTTTACTAGGAGGCCCACTTATTTTTTTGAATGAAGCGCATTCGCATTTTTTGGCAAAGGCATCAATGACCCAAAAGCCGACATTGTGTTTCGTCGCCTCATATTCGGGCCCGGGGTTTCCTAATCCAACGATTAATTTCATGGTAGGGGCGACCCTTGTGGTCGCCCAAAAGATAACGCCGAAGTCGGGTGCCCACAAGGGACACCCCCACATTATTTCTTGCCGCCCTCTTTTCCCTTTGCCTTGTCGTCTTTACCCTTGTCTTTGCCCTTGTCTTTCCCGTCTCCCTTTGCCGCGGCGGCTTCTTCCTTCTCTTTCGCGCCAACCACTTCAGGCTCCTTCGAATCTTTCACCGTCGTGGCCAACATGGCTTCCATCTTTGCATCGGAGATCGGCGGGATTACGGAGACCACAACCAAATGGGAATCCGAAACCAGTTCAATCCCTTCTATCGCCGGGATATCGGAAACGTGTATTGCATCGTTCACCTTGAGATTCGCAATATCAATACGGATTCGATCTGGAATGATCGAGGGAAGACATTTAATCTCCAGTTCTCGCAGCCCATGTTGAAGAATACCTCCGCCTGTTTTTACGCCCACAGCCACCCCGAGAATCTCGACCTGAACGCGAAGCGTAATCGGCTCAGTCATCGAGACCTCAAGCAGATCCACATGTAACACGTTACCCGTTATTGGGTCTCGTTGCACTTCTTTAAGAATGGCCAGTCGTGATTCTCCTTGGGCTTCTTTATTTTCGAGCGTCAACAATTTATTTTTTGCAGATGCCGCATTCAAAATGCGATCCATCTCTTTTTTATTGAGTTCCAACATTGTTGAAATGCCCTTACGATGCAGCGCAGCCGGGATTTGTCCCCGCATCCGCAACTGTCTCGCTGGCCCCTTGCCCCGTTCTTTACGATCCTGACTGCTTAATACAACTTTTTGCATAAATGCTCCTTAAACAAATAAAGAATTAATAGACGACCCTTCATGTATTTTTTTAATGGCATCCCCCAGCAGATTTGCAACTGAAAGGACAACAATTTTATCACAGATGTTTTCTTTCCCCTTTAATGGGACGCTATTGGTGACAACGATTTTTTCAATCGGGGAAGACTTCACTCGATCCAGCGCCGGCCCGGAGAAGATGGCATGGGTACAAGCGGCGACAATTCGTCTTGATCCATGCGCGGCGATGGCTTCGGCCGCCTGTGTTAACGTGCCAGCCGTGTCAATCATATCATCCAGAATCAGGACGTCGCGATCTTTCACCTCTCCGATAATATTCATCACTTTTGTTTGATTGGGGCCTTCACGTCTTTTATCAACAATGGCCAAGCCAACGCCAAGCCGTTTTGCGAATGCCCGCGCCCTCTCGACGCCCCCCGCGTCGGGAGAAACAACAACCAAGTCATGAAAGGATTGAGTCTTAAAGTAGCCCAATAGAACCGGCATGGCATAGAGATGATCCACTGGAATATTGAAGAAGCCTTGTGTCTGTCCGGTGTGCAAGTCTAGTGTCAGTACGCGACTTGCCCCAGAAGTGACAATCAGGTCGGCCACCAGTTTCGCAGAAATGGGAACGCGCGGCTGATCTTTTCGATCCTGTCTGCCATAGCCGTAGTATGGGATCACGGCCGTAATCTCCTTTGCCGATGCACGTTTTAGGGCATCAATCATAATGAGGAGTTCCATCAGATTGGTGTTGACCGGATCGGAGGTGGACTGAATGACGTAGATATCCGAGCCTCGGACGCTCTCGTTAATTTGAACGCGGACCTCTCCGTCGCTAAAAGTGGCGACGGTGGCATCGCCCAGTGGAAGATTTAGGTGGCTAACAATCTCCTCTGCCAATGCCCGATTGGAGTTTCCAGAAAATATTTTTAATTCAGTCACAGCGGTTCTCTATAAAAAGCAAGCCGTTATAGTAGGCAGGCGGGCCGTGTCTTGTCAAGACTTTGAATCTTCCCCTCAGGGCCACCTCATGAATATTTTTTATGAATGACTAAATCAAGGGTGTGACTAT
>JBBTIN010000048.1:0-27260 GCA_038059935.1 Nitrospirota bacterium | reverse complement strand
TGCCCCAAACCCGACAGGGCAGGGCCACACACTTTTCTATCTCTGTTCTTGGGATGGGTTGAGGAATTGACAAGTTTTTGAAGAAGCAGTAGAGTCTGTTAATCAGGTTTACGGTAAATGACTTTTTTTAAAAGCTGGAAATGACAGCTCAACATCAACTTGAACTATTAGAGTCGCGCGTTTCGAAAATGATCGAGCAACTGCAATCGCTTCGGTCAGAGAAGGATCATCTCTCAAAAGAAATTCGTCAGCAAGAATCACTCTTGCGCCAATTTCGTGAAGAGCGTACTCTGATTCGGAAGCGGCTTGAAAAGATATTGGGAACATTAAATCATGTCGAGGGGAAAGAGCCGACAAAATAATGCTTTGTTCGGCCAAAGCGCGGATCATTCGAAGTTGCAGTTAAACAATCGTTGCGAGGTGAAGATTTTCGGGCAGTGTTACACCCTTCGCAGCGACTCGGATGATCAGTATACGAGAGAATTGGCCGACTTTGTGGACAAAAAGATGTGTGAGCTTGCAGAAAGTGCGAAGGGCGTTGATCTTTCTAAACTGGCTGTTTTTACGGCAGTCAATATTGCCCACGAACTGTTTTTGTTGAAAAAACAATTTAAGGAAAACGAGACTGTAATCAGCCGTAAAACACGCGGTTTGATTGACAGCATTGAAGAGCAATTTGAAGAGTTTAGACCGGGCTAAAAACTGTCCCTGTCTTGTGCGTGGAGAGGTTTTGTCCAAACCGAATATTTTATAACGGGAGCAAAGTCCAATAAAGGCGGTGTACATATTCCGGATGATCACCGGAAGAGTCTAAAGTCTTTAACCTTAGCGCCCAAATGGCATTACGGTTTGATTGTCGCTTCCACCACGGCAAGATGGGGATCTGGTTTTTTTAGGGCGCTGCCTACTCAATCATTCCTTCAATCGGGCTGCTCGCCTGTGCGTAGCGTTTCTTTGGCATTCGTCCGGCCAGAAAGGCGGCTCTCCCTGCTTTGACCCCATAGCACATTGCTTCTGCCATTTGAATGGGGTGTTTCGCGCCTGCGATTGCCGTATTCATTAGGATGCCGTGACATCCGAGTTCCATTGCGACGGCCGCATCGGATGCCGTGCCGACTCCTGCGTCAACAATGACCGGAATAGAAACTGCTTCCAAAATAAGCCGGATATTATACGGATTTTGAATTCCCAATCCAGAGCCAATCGGGGAGGCCAACGGCATGACCACGGCGGCACCGGCGTCTTCCAGTTTTTTCGCCATGATCGGATCATCACTAACATAAGGAAAGACCACGAATCCTTCTTTGACCAGGACCCGCGTTGCTTCGAGGGTGGCCTCGTTATCGGGAAGCAAAGTTTTTGGATCTCCAATCACTTCCAGCTTGACCCAGTTGGTAATGCCGGCTGCGCGGGCAAGACGTGCGGTGCGAATGGCCTCGTCCGCCGTGTAACACCCTGCCGTATTGGGTAAAATTTTATAAATGGCGGGATCAATATAATCGAGCAGATTTTCGGAGGTACGATCTAAAATATTAACGCGGCGTACTGCGACAGTTACGCAATCCGCGCCTGACGCAATGACGGCTTGTTTGTTTTCCTCAAACGATTTGTATTTTCCCGTTCCGACAATCAGTCGGGATTTTAATGTAACACCGCCTACAATAAACGGTTGATCTTCTTGACTCATTTTTATCCCTCCTAGCCTCCCCCCACAAAACGAATGATCTCCATTTTATCTGAATCTTTTAGGAGAACCTGATCAAATTGACTTTTGTCTATTACAGAAAGATTTAACTCTATTGCCACATGCGCAGGCGCAATATTCAATTGCGAAAGCAATGCGAGCAGTGTAACGCCTTCCGAAACTTCCAACATTTCCCCATTAACAACAATGTTCATTCGGGAGGGCTCACTCCCGCAGGCGGCTGGTGCCGCCCACAACGGAAGCCGACGGTGGTATCGCGATAATCGGGCACCATGCCAATGCGAGCGGAAGCGCGTCCTGATAAATAAGAATCGTTCCATGACCCGCCTCGTAATATTTTCATCGTGCCTCTCATCGGCCCTTTTGGATTTTGTGTTTTTCCTTGTTCATAATAAAGCGGTTCATACCAATCGGCAACCCATTCTTGCGCGTTGCCCGCCATGTCATAGATTTGATAAGGAGACCGGTCTTTTTGGAACGATCCGACAAACGCGGTGTAGCGGTTTTGATCTGCATCTCCCAAAAAATTACCGTAAGAAGATTGCGGATCATTGCCCCATGGCCATGTGATGCCGCTACTGCCTCTGGCGGCTTTTTCCCATTCTGCCTCGGTTGGTAGACGACTTCCTGTCCATTTGCAAAAGGCTTCTGCGTCGAGCCAGTTCACATAAACGACGGGTTGATTCATATCGTTGTAGCGTTCAATATCTTTGACATAACGCGATAATGGAGAACGATGACGGGTTGCCTTCACAAATTCTCCATATTGAGATTGGGTAATTTCAAATGCATTGATTTCAAACGCATCCAGAAAAACTTGTCTAATCGGCTTTTCATTTCTGCCCCCTTCGTCAGACCCCATCGTAAAATGGCCGGCGGGAATGAGGATCATGGCGTTGGCAATGGGTTCCCCGGAAGATTTTAAGGGAACCGAAGTATCTTGTTTCGGAGTGCTTAGCCGAACGCCGGCATAAGCTACCAGAGAAAGTAAGCCGACAAAAAGAAACCAAGACCGAATGAAAAGTTTGTCCATCTTTTTAGAGACCCCCCCTGCTTTGCCTTGAGAGGGTCAGCCGATTACAATTGGCTGTGTGATCCGTCACAAAAGGGCGGCGTCTTCGTCTGTTTACAGCCGCACCAGGCAACCTTTTTTTTCTGATCAATTGTAACAGCCATGGGGCCAATCCCGGTGCCACTATGCATACTATCGCAAAAAGGCTGCGACTCGGAACGCCCGCAAGCGCACCACCAGTATTTCCCCGGCTCCATCTCCTCAATATAAGGTTCTTTTTGCGCAATAATCGGTTCTTTCATTTTCCCCCTTAATATTTCACGGAAAGCCACTCCAACGGTGCCCCCGCTCTTGTGGCCTCATCTGCCAATCCTTCAGAGAGCATACGAATTGCGACATTTTTTCTAAGCTCTGCCGCCTGCTTTAATCGCGTCAGACGAACCCGTTCTTTATCCGAGTTTCCCAGTGTTCGTTGATTGGTCTCCAATTGTCTTATTTCAATTTGTAACTCTTCGATGCGATCTTCGGCATCCCGTTTTTTCTCTTCCCACTTCTTCGCTAATTTCTGCCACCATTGTTTGTTATTGCCATTCAAATCGGTTTTTTGTTCAAACAGAACGGCCGGTTTTTTAGGGGATTCGCGAGGGTGTTCCCGTTCTATTTTCTCTTTAGGGGATGATTTTTCGACTTGTCCTCGATAGGCTTCAGGCACTTTACTCAAATTATCGGTAAAGTGAGTCATTCCATTTTCGTCCACCCATTGATAGAACGCGCTCCACACGTGAGAAACGCTCAATAGGAGGAATAGGAGAAGGAACGAAAATAATCGCCAAACCATCTTATTGCCTCCCAACGATCAGTAAAATAAAGGCCGCCAGGGCAATGCGATACCATGCAAACGGGATCAACGTGATCTGACCTAAAAGGCGAATGAAGAATCGAATGGCAATCAGTGCCGCGACAAAAGAGATAAAGAATCCGACCAGAAAAATCAAGATGTCCGATGCGCTCAACAGAGGAATTGCCTTGTAAAGATCAAGTATTACTGCGGCACACATCAGGGGAACTGCCGCCAAGAAAGAATACTCTGCTGCGGCTTTTCGTTCAATGCCTAAGATCATCCCTCCGACGATCGTTGCGCCGGAACGCGAGACCCCCGGCCAAAGCGCGAGGGATTGGAAAAAACCAACGGCCAATGCCTCTTTCCACCCGATCAGATCAACCCCCTTTTTAGGAACGGGCAGTTTCTTTTTTTCTCTGTGCTCTATAAAAAGCATAATGATGCCTCCGATTCCCAATCCCAACGCAACCGTTGTTGGATTAAAAAGATGCTGTTTAATGTAAGAATGGGTCAACGCGCCAAAAAGAAGTGCCGGCAGCGTTGTCAGTGCCAATAGCAAAATGCCATTCAGACCGGAAAGGCCGTCTGCTTCCTTGTTGAGTGAGAGTAGGCCAAGAAAACGATCCTTGTATAAAAAGACAACGGCAAGAATTGCCCCCAGTTGTATAAAGACTTCAAATGTTGCGGCTTGTACGCCGTGGGATCCCATTAAATGGCCAACAAGGATCATGTGGCCGGTTGATGAGACAGGAATAAACTCGGTTAAGCCTTCAACGATTCCCAAAACAACAGCCTGAAAAATATCAATCAATACGCACCCCCATTGTCGCGCATTGTAATCAAATCGTTTAGAAGAAGCGAGCCTTTTTTTACAATGCAAGCCGAAGCTTGGCTTCGGCGCGCAGCAAACCCAAACGGGTTTGCGAAGTACAAGTTTCGGTAGTGGGTGAATTTGAAAAGTGATCTGTCATTCCTGCATGTTTCTGGCAGGAATCGCTTATCATAAAACCATAGATTCCCGCCTAAAAATTGTGGGAATGACATGTTGATATGAAATTTGCCACCCAAATTTCGTTTGACTTTTAATAGGACACTTGATAATGTTCCGCCGTATTTTTATGGGCATCGACTCGCGGGACAAAACTCTCTTATGGAAGTGATTTCAATTAAACCGTTTTTGGCAATGATGGTCTCCCTGCTGGGAGCCGCACTCATTGTTATCAATCGCAATCATCCCAATCGGCGCGAAGGCTGCTCACTGGCGGCCGCATCTGCGAAATTTTTGATTGTGCTGACCATGATTCCCGATGTGATTGCCGGGAATACGCTTCATTTTACACTCCTTTCTTTTCTTCCAGGTCTTTCTATCGCTTTCCGAGTGGACGCACTGGGAATTTTATTTGCGACTGTTGCGTCCTTTTTGTGGATTTTAACGACGATCTATTCGATTGGTTATATGCGGCAGATGAAGGAGCATGCACAGACCCGCTACTATCTTTGTTTCGCCCTGACTCTCTCCGCAACGATGGGGGTAGCCTTCTCGGCCAATCTACTGACACTCTATCTTTTTTATGAGATGCTCACGATTGTGACTTATCCATTGGTCACGCATAAAGAGACCGACGAGGCGTATGCAGGTGGAAACAAGTATCTCTTTTATCTATTAGGAACGTCTAAGGCATTTTTGCTGGCCGCCGTGATTTTAACCTATGTCACTTCAGGGACGCTTTCTTTCCAACCGGGAGGCATTTTCACTGCAGCTGCTAGTGCTAGTCCCACCGTGTTGGTTTTGATTTATTTTCTTTTCTTGTTTGGAATTGGGAAAGCCGCAATCATGCCGGTTCATGCGTGGCTTCCTGCCGCGATGGTCGCCCCAACGCCGGTGAGTGCGCTCTTACATGCAGTGGCTGTTGTGAATACCGGTGTTTTTTGTGTGTTACGCATTATCTTGCATGTTTTTGGTGTGGACATGATGCAGATGCTGGGTCTGGGAGTTGCAACGGCGGCACTTGCCTCTTTTACGATTATCATGGCCTCGATTTACGCGCTCACACGCGATAACCTCAAGGCGCGATTGGCCTACTCCACAATCAGTCAGCTTTCCTATATTATATTGGGCGGGGCATTATTAAATCCGATCGGGATGGCTGGCGGCGTGATGCATATTGCCAATCATGCCTTTTCGAAGATCACGCTTTTTTTCTGTGCCGGATCCATCTATGTCACAATGCATAAGACGGAAATCTCTCAGATGGGGGGGATTGGTCGGCAAATGCCATGGACGATGACGGCCTTTTCGATTGGGGCGCTTTCGATGATTGGGGTTCCTCCGTTATCCGGTTTTATCACCAAGTGGCATTTGGCACTGGGTGCGATTGAGGCCAAGGAGTTGAGTCTGTTAATCGTGCTCATTGTTAGCACGTTGCTGAATGCCGGCTACTTTATTCCGATTATTTATAAGGCCTTTTTTGAGATGCCAAAATCGGCAGAGGCACATGGCCATGCAGCAGATCATCACGCGGAAGGTATCGTTGGCTCAGGGCAAGTTACAGAATCTTTCATCATGGTGTTTCCTTTGATGCTCACTGCGTGCATCTCCCTTGTTTTGGGATTTTATCCCGATTTATTATTAACGCTTGTGAATCAGGTGGTGAAATGAACCTTGAAAAATATTTTGAAAATCCTTCCTTTCTTAAAAAGGCCAAGATGATTTTTTATCTTGTCTTGGTATTGCTCGTGGTCGCCGATGTTTTTATTCCCAAGGAGCACGCTGTTTTATTTGGAGAGGCGCTTCCCGGTTTTTATGCGATCTTTGGCTTTGTTGCAACCTTGCTGATTATTATTGTTGCCAAATCGTTGGGCAATCTTTTCATTATGAAAAAGGAAACGTTCTACAATGATTGAATGGATTCATCCATCCGCGCTCTTTTTTATTGCGGCCGCGCTCTATCCATTTTTGAAGGGGCAAAACGCAAAGATCTTACAATGCGGAGTTCCTGCGATCGCTTTTTTATCTCTTTTGGCGACAGGCGAGGGCACGTATGATCAGATTACATTGATGGGGCAGTCGGTTGTTTTAGGCCGTGTAGATCGGTTGAGCCTTATTTTTGGATATATCTTTACGATCAGTGCGTTTATTGGGATGGTCTATTCCCTTCATGTGAAGCAGAAGGGCGAAACGGTGGCGGCATTGATTTATGCAGGGTCGGCATTGGGTGCGGTTTTTTCAGGCGATCTTTTTTCGCTCTTTCTGTTCTGGGAGATCATGGCCTTCTCGTCGGTCTTTTTAGTTTGGTATGCCGGTGCCGGGTCATGGGGCGCAGGCATCCGTTACTTAATGATTCATATTTTCGGTGGTGTTTGTCTTTTAATTGGCATTGTGCTTTATGTATCCAGTCAGAAAAATAGTCTGACTTTTTCTAACATTCCATTATCTGGGGTGGGGCCCGCGCTGATATTATTGGGCGTTTTGATTAACGCGGCAGCCGTTCCGTTTCATGCATGGGTTTCGGATGCCTATCCAAAGGCCACCGTCACGGGCGCCGTCTTTATGAGTGCGTTTACGACAAAGACTTCTGTCTATTTATTGATTCGCGGATTTGCCGGAACTGATATGTTAATCCTGCTGGGCGTGATCATGGCACTTTATGGCGCGATCTATGCCTTTTTGGAAAACGATATCCGAAAGGTTTTGGCGTACGGAATTATCAGTCAGGTCGGCTATATGGTCACGGCCGTTGGCTTGGGCACGCCGCTCGCCTTAAATGGGGCTTCGGCACACGCCTTCTCGCATATTCTTTATAAAGGGCTTTTGATGATGGCGACCGGGTCTGTTATCTTGATGACCGGAAAGAGAAAGATGTCCGAGTTGGGTGGCCTTTATAAGACCATGCCGTTTACATTTGCGATGTATATGGTTGGGGCATTGTCTATTGCCGGATTTCCATTTTTTTCCGGGTTTGTCAGTAAGGCGATGATTATCTCTGCCGCGGGGGAAAGCCATCGGGCGGGGATTGTGGCGCTTTTGACGCTGGTTTCTTGCGGGACTTTTTTGTATACGGGGTTGAAGTTGCCTTATTTTGTTTTCTTTGGAAAAGACGCAAAAATTGCGGCAACGGATCCTCCGGCGCACATGCGGTTCGGAATGGGGATTGCGGCTTTTTTATGCTTTATCATTGGGGTTTGGCCGCCTCTTCTTTACGGCGCGCTTCCCTTTCCTGTTGACTATCATCCCTATACGCTGTCGCATATTATCACTGCATTGCAGATGCTTTTCTTGACGGCGTTGCCGTTTCTTTGGCTGAAACGATTTTTGAAATCCGAGGATCGGATTAGTCTAGATATGGACTGGTTGTATCGAAGGGGAACGCCGATCTTTCTATGGATCGCAAAAAAACCTTTGGCATGGTATGAGGGAGTCGTGACAGAGGCCTATCGGTTTCTCTTGATTGCCCCTGCAAAAAAGATTGCCGATTGGGCATGGAAGGTGGATGTGCATCTGGTGGATGGATTTGTTAATTTGACGGGGGTGGTGACCCTTTTGGAAAGCCGTGTTTCAGAGGCCTTTGATGTACACATTATTGATGGAATCGTGAATGGGTCTTCCACGATATTGGATCGTTGTTCAAAGAAATTGCGGCAGTTGCAAACAGGGCTGGTTCAAAATTATATCTTGGCGATGGTGGCGGGTATTGCTGTGTTTGCGGTATTTTTTGTGTTTTAGGAGAAACGCTCAATGACTAACGTTTTTAATTTTCCGATTTTATCTCTGATTGCTTTTTTGCCTTTGATTGGCTGTATTGTCTTGCTCTTTATTGATAAGAGCAATCAAAAGATGATTCGACATTTTACATTTGGTGTTTCGATTGTGACGATGGCACTTTCTTTTTTGTTGTTGTTAGGATTTAATGCGGACGATGTCAATATGCAATTTGCCGAAAAAGCGGCATGGATTCCGACGCTCGGCGTGGAGTATTTGTTGGGGGTTGATGGTATTTCTCTCTTGCTCATTCTGTTGACGACGATTATCACCCCGATAGCGATTATCAGTTCTTATACGGCGATTCATGACCGGACGAAGGAATATTATGTCTCGCTTCTTTTTTTGGAGACCTCGATGTTGGGGGTTTTTATGGCGCTTGACCTCTTTATGTTTTATATCTTCTGGGAAGTGATGTTGGTCCCGATGTATTTTCTTATTGGGATTTGGGGGGGTGGACGTCGTCTTTATTCTGCGATTAAATTTTTCCTCTTTACGCTCTTTGGTTCTCTCTTCATGTTATTGGGGATTTTGGCCGTCTATTTTCTCAATCATGATCCAGCAATCGGCTCCGGCACTTATACATTCAATCTCTTAACGCTTAATCAAATGAAACTCCCAATGGATATTCAGTTCTGGCTTTTCTTGGCCTTTTTCTTGGGTTTTGCGATTAAGGTTCCAATGGTTCCTTTTCATACGTGGTTGCCGGATGCGCACACGGATGCACCTACAGCCGGATCAGTTGTCTTGGCCGGGGTGTTGTTGAAGATGGGGACTTATGGATTTGTCCGTTTTTGTCTGCCGTTGTTCCCAGAGGCGTCCCATTACTTTGCTCCCACGATGGTGATGCTTTCGCTAATTGGCATTGTGTATGGTGCATTTTTAGCATTGGCGCAAAAAGATATTAAACGATTGATCGCCTACTCGTCTGTGAGTCATTTAGGATTTGTGATGTTGGGCATGTTCGCGTTAAATCCACAGGGATTAACGGGTTCCATTTTACAGATGGTCAATCATGGCATTTCGACTGGCGCGCTCTTTTTGATTGTGGGTATGCTGTATGAGCGAAGACATACGCGTTTGATTTCTGATTTTGGCGGATTAGCGACACAGATGCCGATTTTGACGACTTTTTTTGCGATTACGATGTTTTCCTCGATTGGGTTACCGGGTCTTAACGGGTTTATCGGGGAGTTTTTAATTTTAGTGGGTGCGTTTCAGTATAACAAGCTATTTGCGGGGATTGCCGTTATTGGCATTATTTTAGGTGCGGCCTACATGTTGTGGCTTTTTCAGCGTGTGATGTTTGGGCCTTTGGATAAGCCTGAAAATAAGATTTTATCTGATTTGAATGGGCGTGAGATTGCCTATATGGTTCCGTTGATTATTCTCATGTTTTGGATTGGGCTTTATCCCAAACCGTTTATTAGTATGATTGATCCTGCCGTCATGAGTATTGTGAAAAAGGTGAATCCTTCCGCGTTACCGCCTACAGGTGCTGTTGCGCTTGCATCCACGCGGGGAAACAAATAGACCCATGCCTACACCTGTGCCTGTAAGCTCTCTCTTTGCCATTTTCCCGGAAATTATTTTGGGGATTGCCGCGTGCATTATTTTTGTCTGGGAGCCGTTTGTTCCAAAAGAGAAGCGGGATAAAATTGCGTATTTCTCGTTGTTTGCGTTGATTTTATCGGGGCTGTCTCTCTTTTTATTGTGTGGCCAAAATATCTCCGCTTTTAGCGGGATGATTGTTATTGATGCGTATGCCATTGCCTTTAAGGCGCTTTTGGTTTTGTCTTCCATTTTTGTCGTCCTGATGTCGTTTCAATATGTCAAAACGGAACGAATTCATCTGGGGGAGTATTACGGTCTTATTTTATTTGCGACGATTGGCATGATGTTTCTTCCATCGGCGTCGGACCTCTTATCTTTTTATTTGGCGTTAGAGTTGATGTCCATGTCCTTTTATGTCCTCACCGCTTTCATGAGAAAAGATGAGAAGTCTTTGGAAGCGGGCGTGAAGTATTTTCTGGTGGGCATTTTTACATCTGGGCTGATTTTATACGCCATTGCATTTATCTATGGTATCACGGGAACCACCCATTTAGGTGCGATTCGGGCAACGCTTGCGGGAGTGGGCAATGCGAACGTGGCGACGAATCCAGCGTTGATATTTGCAACCATTCTTTTAATTGCTGGATTTGGGTTTAAGATTGCGTCTGTTCCGTTTCAAATGTGGGCGCCAGATGTCTATGAAGGATCCCCCACAACCATTACTGCATTTCTTTCAGTGGGGTCAAAACTGGCCGCATTGTCCGTGATGGGACGGGTTTTTGTTTTTGGGCTGGATGCTTACTCTGCCGACTGGCAGCCGATTTTATGGATTATTTCCGTTCTAACGATGACATTAGGAAATGTTGCTGCATTGGTGCAGACCAATTTTAAGCGTTTGTTGGCCTACTCTTCGATTGGACATAGCGGTTATTTCCTGATTGGCCTGATTGTAAAATCAGAATCAGGGATGTCCGCAATCTTTGTGCATTCGGTTGCCTATCTTTTTATGACACTGGGTGCCTTTGTAATGATTCTGCTTGTTTGTAAGGAGGGGTCTCGCGGTGATCAAATCAGCGATTTGCGTGGATTGGGGCGTTCGCATCCTGTAATTGGGATTGCCTTTGTTCTTTTTGCGCTCTCGTTGATTGGGATTCCGCCCACTGCCGGATTTATTGGAAAGTTGCTTCTTTTTGGCTCGGCGATTGAAGGGCAATTCTATGGGTTGGCGGTTATTGGCGTGCTAAACAGCGTTATCTCACTGTATTACTATTTTAAGGTGGCGACTGTGATGTTCATGGAAGAGCCATCACAAGAGAGGACTCTCTCTTTTTCTATTCCGATCAAAATTGGATTGTGGGCGATGTCTATTGCGACATTGGTGATTGGGCTTTACCCGGAGCCAATCATTCGTGCCGCGTTGCATTCAGTGAAAGTCTTGTTTTAGCCGCCACGGGCGGCGGCGAGGACGACTGCTCCGCAGTCTATCCCCCCTCCCGTTGGTCGGGTAGAGAGTGCCTGCAATTTTTGTCATTTCGACCAAATGGAGAAATCTCAAGGAATTGATAACATTAGAGGTAATAGATTTCTTGCTTCGCTCGAAATGACAGGGCGAGTCGTCTTTATAAAAATATTATTCGAGCCAAATTGATTAAAGAAGCGATTGAAAAAATAGTTGAACGCATTGATCTGACGGAGAGAGAGGCCGAAGAGGCGATGCGCGAGATCATGGAAGGTGCTGCGACCTCTTCCCAAATTGCCGCTTACATCACCGCGCTTCGGATGAAAGGAGAGTCGCTCTCGGAGATTTGTGGATCGGCCAGAATCATGCGCGAGAAGGCCACTAAAATTCGCGTCAGTGATCCTCATGTCGTGGACACCTGCGGTACTGGCGGGGATAAAAGCAATACTTTTAATATCTCTACAACGGTTGCATTTGTTCTTGCGGGTTGCGGTGTAACGGTTGCCAAGCATGGAAATCGTTCTGTCTCATCCGGTTGTGGCAGTGCCGATGTCTTAAAGGCGCTTGGTGTTAAGATTGATCTTCCAGTGGATCGGGTCGAATCTTGTGTGAACGAGATTGGGATTGGTTTTCTTTTTGCGCCTCTTTTTCATAACGCAATGAAATATGCGGCGCTTCCGCGTCAGGAGATTGGCATTCGCACGCTCTTTAATATTTTAGGGCCATTGACGAATCCGGCTGGTGCGGCGATACAGATCATGGGCGTTTTCTCAAAAACGCTGACAGATCTTTTGGCGCAAGTTTTGGTGAATCTGGGTTCGCGGCATTGTTTTGTGGTGCATGGCAGTGACGGGCTGGATGAAATTTCGATTACGGGGCCCAGTCACGTTTCAGAGGGAAAAGATGGGCGTGTTCTTTCCTATTCTATTACCCCGGAGGAGTTGGGTCTTCCGATTGGGAAGAAAGAAGAGTTGATGGGGGGTAGTCCTGCTGAAAATGCGGCGATATTGCATGCCGTATTAAAAGGGGAAAAAGGGCCGAAACGCAATATTGTCTTGATGAATGCGGCGCCCGCCTTGGTTGCGGTGGGGCTTGCCAGAAATCTAAAGGAGGCCGTGGCCATTGCGGCAGATGCCATTGATTCTGGAAAAGCAGACGATAAACGCTCTGCCCTTTGTGAAATGACCAATCGGTAAGTTCAGACCGTGAATCTCCTAGAAAAGGTTTTAGAAGCCAAGCGGGAAGCCATCGCATCCCAAAAGGGGCGAGATGCGTTGAAGGAACTTTATTCTCGCATCTCCGATCGTCCGCCAACACGTCCATTTCAAGAAGCAATATCAAAAAAAAGGCAGGGATCATTGAGCGATGCGCCCAACCTTATTGCCGAGATTAAAAAAGCGTCGCCCTCTCGCGGCATATTAAGAGAAAATTTTGACCCTGTTGAGATTGCAAAAGTCTATGAAGGAGAGGGGGCATCCGCACTATCCATTTTGACGGAGGAGCCGTTTTTTCTCGGAAAATTGTCTTATCTTGATTTGGTGCGTGATTGTGTTTCTTTGCCAATTTTGCAAAAAGATTTCATTCTGGACGAATTTCAAATTGTTCAAGCGCGGGCTTTTGGCGCCGATGCCATCTTGTTGATTGTCGCGCTCCTTTCGCCCCAGCAAGCAAACGATTATTTTCATTTGGCAAAAGGGTTAATGCTGGATGTCCTTGTTGAGGTTCACACAAAAGAAGAGTTGGGATTGGCACTCAATTGGGCGCCGGTGATTGGGATTAACAATCGCAATCTGAATACATTTCAGACCGATATCCAAACGACAAGGCGTCTGATCGAAGCGGTTTCTCCTTCAACCCGAAAAGAAAAAATCTGGGTGAGTGAAAGCGGTATTCACACCCAAAATGATGTCGCTTTTCTGAATGAAGTCGGGGTTAATGCGATGCTCATTGGCGAGGCGTTTATGGGTTCGCCCTCGATTCAAGAGAAAATGTGCGACTTACTGGGAACAAAAAAAGCGTCTGCTTCTTGACAGGTTATTGGTTATTGGTCTAATCTTAAGAGAATCGGTAGCGTGGAATTGTTGAAGGAGGGTATTTTTGGGAAGCCAAAAAGGAATTATCATAGAGAACGCCCAGCAGTTTGCCGCAAAGGGAAAACTAGATAAAGCGATTGCGGAATGGAAAAAGCTGATTGTGGAAAGCCCACAAGACGGCAATATATATAACAATATTTCCGATCTTTATCTAAGGATGGCCGATAAGCCGAGTGCGATTGACGCTTGTTTGAAGGCGGCTGGTGCCTACAGAGAAACCGGCTTTGAGTCAAAAGGGATTGCCGTCCTGAAGAAAATCCTAAGAATTGATTCAAATCGTATTGATATCTATGAAATGCTTGCTGATATTGACGCGGATCGGGGTCTCGCCGGAAATGCCGTAGAGGGGTATCAACAAACAGCGAAAATGTACGTCAAAAATGGCAATTTTAGAAGTGCCGTTGGCGTTTATCAAAAACTGCTTCGTTTTGTCCCAGACGATCCCGAGGTCCCTCTATCTATTGCGAGGCTTTATCAGAAACAGGAAAAATTTAGGGAAGCGATCCTATTTTATGAGAAGGCAGAGGCCATATATGACAGTAAAAATATGGTTTCTGATGCCCATCAAGTTGTTGAAGAAATTATCAAGATTGACCCCGCCTATCTAAAACACCTTGTTGCGAAAGAATCTGCCGTTGCCGCACTGGGAGGAAGTGCGATTACAACGAACAGAGATTATGTCCGTGCTGCTGTTGTAAAAAATAGCATGGAGGCTTCCAACCCAATGGGAGAAATCGTGCAAAGTGAAAGTGAACCCACTTTCTCGGATGATATAGAAATCTTCCGAGACCTTATTCCAGAGGAGTCTCCATCAGAGATCGCTTCTTCTATATCGTCTGTTGCAAAAATGGAAGAGGGGATATCTTCTGTTCCTGTTGAGTCATTGCCCGATGATGAAGTTTGGTCTCAAGCGCAGTCGGTTTCAGACGCCGTTTTGAATACACATCTCTCTGAGGCTGAAGCCTATGCGCGATATGGACTGAATCAAAATGCAATTGAGAAGCTTTGTTTGGTCACACAGTTATCCCCAACGAATGAAGCGGCTTATATTCAACTACACGAGCTTTATCTCAGGGAGGGAGAGACCCAGAAGGCCGTTGAGGCTTCTGTCGCCCTTGCCGAGATTTATAAGAAAAATAGAAATTTTGAAAAGAACAATTCTCTTTTTAATCGCGTTCGTGAAATAGATCCTGTCGGGGAGTATCATGACATAGAGATGTGGAAAACGGTATTACAACAACCCGAAAGTGATAATACGGAAGGCATCTCCCAAGTGTCATCCAAAGAGAAAGAGATTCCACCCTTACTGGAAGAAGTAAAAGATAATCCATTTTTAGAAGCAGTACGAGATCATTCTGGGGCGCGTTCGAGTTGGAATCGGCTGGCTCCGCCAAAAGAAGTCAATGCGGTGGAGTCACTCGATTTATCTTCTATCACAGATCAACTGGGTAATTTATCGGCGGACTTTCCATCCAGCACACAAAAGAAGAAAGCAGGTGCTCTTTCTGATCCAAAAGTGGGTGTTGAGAAGTTAGGGCAGGAACAATATAGTGAGACTTGTTATCACCTGGGGATTGCCCAGAAAGAAATGGGAAATTTCACAAAGGCGATTCGCGAGTTTGAGCAAGCACTCACTGGTGGATCAAAACGGTTTCAGGAGGTGGTCAGCATATTGGCTGGGTGTTATGCGGAACAAGGAGATTTACAGCAAGCCGTGATGGTATTGCAAAATGGGCTTAATGATTCCCGATGTGTGGACGGCATTCGCCTCGCCATTTCCTATGAGTTGGCTCTCATCCATGAACAGATGGGAGAAAAAGAAAAGGCCTTCCCAATTTACAAAGAAATCTATAGCGTTAATCCAAACTTTAGAGATGTTGCGGGTAAGGTCAAGGAGATCCCTTATCGGAAAACAACAGATGAGGGCTATGTAAAAGAGGCAACGCTTTTGTCATTAGATGCGATGCGCTTAAAAGAGAAGCCCGGGTCTACTGGCCCGATTAAAGAGAAAAGAAGAATTTCTTATGTTTAGGAAAATAGAGAGTTATATAATACGGATTTCCCATGAACTATCTTGAGTTTTTCCATCTAAAAGAACAGCCGTTTGCTGGTGCCGTGGATAGCCGATTCTATTTTAATAGTTATCAGCATGCTTATGCGTTGGTGAAGCTAAAATATGCGGCTGAAGAGCGAAAAGGGCTTGCCGTTCTTGAAGGTGGAATCGGTACAGGGAAAACGACATTGGCCAGAAGAATGCTGGAGGAGTTGGATGAGTCTCGGTTTGAAGCGGCACTTTTGGTTATTATTCATACGGCGATCTCTTCAACATGGCTTTTGCGTAAAGTGGCTGTTCAATTGGGGATTGAAAACCCCGTTGAAGAGAAAACGGTTTTGCTTGGTCAGCTCTATGATCGTCTGATTGAGATTTATGACTCTGGAAAACGGGCTGTTGTTTTGATTGACGAAGCCCAGATGCTCCAAAGCAAGGATCTGGTTGAAGAGATTCGAGGTCTATTGAATATTGAGATAGACAACCAGAAATTGATTACCTTTATCCTTTTTGGTTTGACCAACTTGGACTCTTATCTGGTTTTGGATAAACCGTTGCAACAACGTATTGCCGTTCGTTATCAGCTTCAGTCGTTTACGCAAAAGGTGACATCCGATTATATTCGCTATCGCTTGGAGGTGGCAGGAACCACCAAAGAACTTTTTACGCATACAGCGCTTGCGGCGATTCATCACTACTCCAGTGGCATTCCGCGATTGATTAACAATATTTGCGATAATGCATTATTTGAAGGTTTTCTTCAGAAAAAAGAAATAATCAGCGACGACACCATTCAAGAAATCGTTGCCGATTTGAAACTGTTGGATCAGGCTCCGCCAATGTCTGCTCATCAGGAGCCTATTCTAAACATTTCCCCACCGGATCGGGCTGATATGAACCCGTATTAGGTATCGTTGTCGTCTGTCACCCCTCAATTAGCGTTAATCATTTTAGAAAAAGGAAAATGAGATGTCTGTTCCTCTGTTAGATTTATCTGCTCAATATCGTCCAATTCGTGGAGAGATTAACAAGGCAATTGATTCTGTCTTGGACAGTCAGCAGTTTATTTTAGGGCCTGCCGTTGAACAATGCGAAAAAGAAATTGCAAATGCCTGTGGCGTTTCTCACGCAATTGGCGTTGCGTCTGGGTCAGATGCATTGCTTTTGGCCTTGATGGCTTTGGGCATATCAGCTGAAGATGAAGTCATTACGACACCCTATACTTTTTTTGCGACAGGGGGAGCCATTGCGCGAATTTCCGCAAAGGCCGTCTTTGTTGATATTGATCCGGCCACCTACAATATGGATCCAAACCAAATTGAGGCAAAGATCACGTCAAAGACACGCGCGATTATGCCGGTTCATCTGTATGGACAATGTGCCGATATGGATGCGATTTTAGAGATTGCGAATCGGCATGGCCTTCCGGTGATTGAGGATGCGGCGCAGGCGATTGGGTCAACCTACAAGGGAAAACACGCGGGTGCAATAGGCGCAATGGGCTGTTTCTCGTTCTTTCCCTCTAAAAATTTGGGTGCTGCGGGAGATGGTGGAATGGTGACAACGAACGACGCAGAGCTTGCTGAAAAAATTCGCGTTTTGCGGGTACATGGGAGTAAACCGAAATACTACCATTCATTTTTGGGAATCAATAGCCGGCTGGATTCGATACAAGCGGCTATTTTATCGGTCAAACTTCCGTATCTTGCGCAGTGGAGCCAGAAACGTGTTGAGAACGCGCAATTTTATAATGAGCAATTTAATAAAATCAAATCAGTGGTGACTCCTTATATTGCACCCTATAATCAGACGATCTATAATCAGTATGTTTTAAGGGTTCCCCACCGGGACATGTTGATTGCACACCTTAAGAAAAATGGAATCGGCTGTGAGATATATTATCCTGTTCCGCTTCATTTACAACCCTGCTTTTCGGAATGGAACGGGAAAGAAGGCGATTTTTTAGAGTCTGAAAAGGCGGCAAGGGAAACAATCGCACTGCCGATTTATTCGGAGTTGACTTTAGATCAGAAGATGGAAGTTGCCGAAGCCGTTATAAACTTTATATCTTCAATATAGACAAATATTCCTCCATCTCATTAAACATTTTTTCTTTCTTGTTGTCTAATGTATCGTGAGCAACAGAAAGACTTTGAATAACAACCACCCCGATAGGCATCCTACCCAACAGGGGATAATAAAAGAAGATAAAACATGACAATATCAAAATTTCAAAAACGAACGAGAATGCTCATCGGAATGGCTGGAATCGTCTGGCTGTTTGGATGCGGCACGACCAAGCCTGTTTCCGAGGCAGATTTGATTACTGAAGCTATTGAAAAAGCAGATCAGACGACGACTTTTTTCTTAACAGACGCTCCCAGCGACGACTTTCAAAGTGTTAGCGTGGATATTCTAAGCCCCATTCAAGTCACGATGGATGGCGCAATCATTGATGTGCCACTTCCTGAAAGTCTTCCTATTCGTGTGGATCTACTGGAGTTGGATGGGGTCAGCGACCTACTCACCAGTGCGATTTTGCCGGCGGGCACAATCAGCAAAATCGTATTACCGCTTGCTAATCCAGAGATTGTTCTTTTGGACGATACTGTGTTGGATAGCAGCGACATTGATTTTCCAACCCCTGAATTGGTGATCTCGCAAGACAATGGCATTGTCATCAAGAAGGGGGAAGGGGACTCTATTCTGATTGATTTTGATGTTGCAAGCTCGTTTAAAATTGACCTTGCAGACACGGAAGATGTGGGTATCCAAAAACCGAGAATGGCTGCTTCAACGGCTACTTCAACACGCCGGGTATCTTTACAACCTCAAGGCACGGCTACCAGCACGAGTAAAGGCAACCGGCCAGAAGGAATGAAAGCGTCATCCATAAAAGGGGAGATTGCTCGTATTCCAGGCATCAAAGATAAAGAGATGAGTTTTCTTATAAAACATAGCATTCGGAAGTCTCTTATCCCGGTAGAGGTGATTGCAACCAGCACGATCCGCACATTTGACGGACTGGGTAATTTTAAGAGCCTGCAAGTCGGGCAGCAAGTTGAGGTTAACGGGTCGTTTAGCAAAGGGACGCTTCAGGCCAAGGCTGTATTGATTCTCCCTAAAGATTATAAAGGGGTAAACGGGATGCTAACCGATTTAACGGCTACCTCCTTTCATGTTCTCTTACCCCCTGATATGGCGACTTCTACTGAGCCGAAAAAGAAGGCACCGAGCGCAACAGATAAAACCCGAAAAAAAATAAAAGTGATCTACGATTCCAACAAAACGGCTATTTTGTTGCAGCACACAGATAAAAAGGGAGAGGCCTCCCATTTAGCAAACGGTCAGCGTGTTGAGGTTCGGGGTCAAGCCAGCGCCGGGACGGATGTTATTGATGCGCGTTCTATTACGATCAGCCCCAGTCCTATCAAGGGTTTTATTACCCATGCGGCGGATTGTAGTAGTAACAACAAGCAAATTCGCTTAATCAGTGTCCCCATGCATAAAGAGGTGGAAAAATCGGCGGGCACTGTGGCGGCAACTTCAACACCAAAAGACATGCTTGTCAGTTGGATTGTGGAGATCAACGAAGCCAAACTCATGGGCGAAAAGGGAACCGCTATCGAATGTTCTGCTTTGAGAGAAGGGATGGCTGTTAAGGCTTTTGGGATGATCTTTCCTGATCCGCTTGTTAAACATACCATGAAGGCCGTGGAGGTCAAACAAATTAGCCTGGATTATATTGAGGGGACAGTAGACTCCCTGTTGCCTGATGGAAAAGGTCTGATACTAAATGTCGTGCCAACAAAAAGGAACGCCTTTGGTGGTTCATCAGCCAGCAGCACACCTAAAGAGGGTGCTCAGTTTAAGCTCAAAGTGGTCTTGTCGGAGTATTTAAAGGATGAGGGATTTGTATTGAATGATACCCTGCTAAAACAACAAATCCATATCGCTGGATTTTTCAGAAGTATGGAAAAAAATGCGACCTCTAGCGTTACAGGTGAGACAGGTTCTAATCCGAATAGGCCGAATCAGAAATTGCGCGATCACTATTTCATTGCTTTTGTGATAGAAGACGGGCTTGCGCCACCGCCACCGAAAACACCGCCACCACCAACTACGCCGCCGACTAACATGAAGCCATGCTCCATTTATCCTCCGGATAATGCGTGGAATACGGATATTTCGAACCGTCCAGTTGATCCCGATTCGGACAAATACATTGCCCGACTGGCGTTGACATGGAGTATGCGGTTTATTCCGAATCTTCCCATCAATACGATTGACCGTGTGAAAGATAAGGTTCCGATGGTCAATGTTAATTTCTTCGACTACCCTAACCTTGATCAAGGCCTCATGCCGATTCCCCCGGATGCGGTATATCATGTAAAGCAACCGGACAAACTGGTGCTAACGGATAATCACCTCACGCTTTTGGAGACAAACGATTGCAAACTCTATGAGCTGTGGAATGTGAAAGGTCCCAATCCCGATGGAACTTGGAGTGTAGGATCTGGTTCCATCCATGATCTGACTTCCAATGCGCTAAGACCGGACAAGATTTCTGCTTCAACCGCATCCGGTCTCCCTGCTTTACCGGGCATTGTGAGGGAGGACGAAGTCAGGGCGGGAGTAATCAACCATGCCATTGCCACTGTGGCCACTTTTACCCATGAGGGTTATATACGGCCAGCAACGAATTTCCAACCCGATGAGGTGTATGAAAGAAAGTTTCCCCTTGTGTGCGAAACCGTCGGATATTCATTTAAGAGTGTGTGTGCCGCTGTCTTTGTGCAAAAGACGCTTTCCATGTCAGACCCTTTTAATGCGCCGATGGGGTTAAGAATTCGTCTCAAAAAAGATTATGACATTTCAGGAGCCACGAACGAAGCCAAACCGATCCTTCAAGCGCTCAAGACTTACGGGATGATCATTGGTGATGGAAACGGTACAGCCGGAAATATTCGTGGGGAGAAGGTCAAAAATCCGAGTGTTTGGAATTGGAGCATCAAAAATAACAAACAACTCATGGCGGTACAAGCAACGGATTTTGAAGTCGTTGCGATTGATGAAATTTTAAAATGATGGGGATAGGGCGAATTGAACCTGTATCAAGAGAATCAAAAAGAAAAGAAAGAAAGTCATTTTTGGATCACTTCAATGATCTTGCTTTTTTTGCAATTGCTTTGGCCCGTTGTGGCAGCACGGTTCCAGATTTAACATCCAGCAATGCCACAAGTACTCCGGCCGGTACGAGCACGCCCACCACAAATAACCAAGCCGGGTTGATTTGTAAAGGAACAAACGATCTAACCCGGATTCCACCGGCCTATTCAAAGGCCATGAATAAGTACCTCGCTACCAATAAAACCTATTCCATCAACGTCTGTACCGAAGACACCAACAATGACAGTATGGCCGACTTTATGGTGATTGAATCGGCCAATCTTCCCGAGCACAAGTCGGTTTACTTTGAAACGGGAGACCCTTTATTTGAGAGTTTCGACTACAACACCAACAAGTATAAATTTGAGCCGGTATATACCACCCAGCGTGTCGGTTCCGCTGGCACGAACAAGATTAAAAAGCAAAATATTACGATGCGAATCCCAATTGCCCCTGTGGAAGGGACCACTAAAACAAAAACGACGTTCGGCACCATCGGGCTTGCGTTAAACGGCGTCTCGTTTTTTAACGAATCCGCCGCGCCGCCGGATCAGATTACCAACGAGCTGTTCACGTTTGATCAATGCTCCGGTCATCCGCAGGGGTCTGGTATTTATCACTATCATGTTGACCCGATCTGCCTGATCCGGGACATGGGGGGGCAGGTGAGGAATGGATCGAAAGCAGCGGACGGAAAGACGTATAGCTGGATCGAGGATGATGGCACCAATGCCGGTTTATTACTGGGATTTCTCATGGACGGATTCCCTGTTTATGGGCCTGTTGGCAGCGGGGAAAAAGATTGTAATGGCATTGCGGTATCAAATGCCATTGACGCCTATAACGGCCATAGCCACTGCACCGCCGACTTTGCCGATCCAATTTACCATTATCATGCGAAGACGGCCAATCTTGGGGCGAATAATAATCCGAATCCAGTCTTCTGGATTACCAATGCCTATTATTATGGTACACCGGGGTCTATTACCAACAGTCCAATATCGTCCGGAACGACGACGACAACGCCGCCAGGGGGAACAACGCCACCCGGGGGCGGGACGACCACAAGTTCAACCCCCAACATTCTGCTGATTATCGCCGATGACATGGGTGTTGATGCCACGCCCGGCTATGCTGTGGGGGCGCTGAAACCCAAGATGCCCGTCTTGTAGGATCTGTCTGCAAAAGGATTGACATTTGATGCCCTTTGGGCTGATCCGCTTTGTTCCCCTACAAGGGCAACAATTTTAACCGGAAGATATGGTTTCCGAACCGGCGTGCTTGGCACGAATCCCAATATTAACGGTGCGATTCCCTTAACCGAAACCTCTATACAAAAATATCTAACAGACCACTCCGCCTATAAAAGCGCGGTCATCGGCAAATGGCATCTTTCCAATAGCGCCAACGGGGGAGCAGATAATCCTAAGAATATGGGGGTGGAATATTTCGCGGGACTTTTAGGCGCAAGCCATGATGTCCCCGATCAGAACTATTCTAATTGGACACTCACAAAAAATGGCGTGACATCAACGGTTACAGAATATTCGACCACCTATTTTACCAACGAGGCCATCAATTGGATTGGTCAACAGAAAACGCCATGGTTCCTTTGGCTCTCCTATACGGCACCGCATACTCCTTTTCATCTGCCCCCCGCAGGATTGCACACCCAGAGTCTCTCTGGAACAGCCGCAGACATTGATGCCAATCCGCGTAATTATTATTTTGCAACATTAGAAGCACTTGATACGGAAATGGGACGGTTATTAAATGCGGTGGATCGGCAAAACGCGATCATCATTTTTATTGGAGATAATGGCTCACCCAGTCGGGTTGTCCAGTCTCCCTACGTGCCGGGTCGTGCGAAGGGAACCCTTTATCAAGGGGGGATTCATCTCCCCCTGATTGTTTCAGGCACCGGGGTGACAAGGGCCGGAGCAAGAGAGGCTGCCTTGATTAACACAACCGACCTGTTTTCCACCGTTGCCGATCTCGCGGGGACTGGATTAACGACGATGCCTGACAGTCAGAGTTTTAAAGGTCTTCTGACCGGTGGATCCATACAAAAACGGGCATTTGCTTACTCGGAAGTTTCGCAAGACCCGACCGTGGGATGGGCTATTCGAAATGAGAAGTATAAATTGATTGATTTAGGTGGAGTTCAGGCACTGTATAACCTTGTTGCTGATCCCTATGAGAATAATAACTTGATTTTATCAGGCACAAGCGAAGATACAACGGCCAAAGCGGCGCTTCAAAATATTGCCAATAACGTAAGACAGTAAGCACAGGAAAAGAAAACCAAGGAGGTGTAAAATGAGTAGCCGACGGACAACAGCATTTTGGGTATTTCTGGTTGTTTTTGGATTAACGGGATGTGGAGGGGGCGGTGGCAGTACAGCACCCGATCCCGCTCCCGACGTGAAGGTAAATATAGGAGGCACGGTTGGGGAACTTCCGGGCGATGTTGCACGTCAGGCTCCGCAGGGGGGGCCTAATCCGGGCAGCATTAGTGTTGTCCTCACCAACACGGGCGAGGGAACGCTTACTTATTCGATAGCAACCTCTACCGTGGACGGAGCGGCATGGCTTTCCGTCACGCCCATATCGGGCACACTCGCGGCGTCAACAACACAAACCCTCACGGTTGCAATTGATGTGGTAACGCCAGCCCTCGTCCCAGGGACATACACGGGGAGTATCGTCATTACCGGCATCAACAGCGTTGACGCCCCGGCAACGGGAAGCCCGGCAACCATCTCCGTAAACCTGACGGTGTCTTCTCCCCCATCGGCGGGGCTTTCGATTAATTCTTCCTTGGTCGCACAGGACATCGTAACCCTTGCGAACACATGGAGTGCCACAGCCGCTACAGGGATCAGTGTTCCAACGGAACGGAGTAGTCACACGGCGGTTTGGACCGGCAGCAAAATGCTGGTTTGGGGAGGCGCCAATAGCACCGCCGTTCTCAATACCGGAGGTATCTACAATGCGGCAGGAAATAGCTGGAGCGGGATAACCACAACCGGGGCGCCATCGGTCCGATACGGTCACACGGCGGTTTGGACCGGCAGCAAAATGCTGATCTGGGGAGGTTACGAAGGCCTACTCTACCTTGATACCGGTGGGGTCTACGATCTGGCAGCCAATACATGGAGCACAATGGCCACAACAACCGCTCCAATCGCGCGGAGCGGTCAGACGGCGGTTTGGACCGGCAGTAAAATGATTATTTGGGGAGGGTATGACAATAGTAACCTCTATGGTGCTGGCGGCACTTACAATCCATCAACCGATAGCTGGAGCGCCATCGCTACAACGGATGCCCCTATTGCAAGGTATGGGCATACGGCCATTTGGACCGGTAAAAAAGTGCTGGTCTGGGGGGGGTATGATGGCGTGGACTACTTAAATACGGGCGGGGTCTATGATCCGGCAACGGATAGCTGGAGCCCCATCGCCACAACGGCGGCTCCGGCAGCACGGAGTAGTCACACGGCGGTTTGGACCGGCAGTAAAATGCTGATCCAGGGAGGTTACAGCGGCACAAGCACAGGCTACTTAAATACGGGTGGAGCCTATGATCCGGCAACGGATAGTTGGGGCGAGACCTCTACAACAACGGTTCCGTTCATAAAGAGTGCTCACACGGCAGTTTGGACCGGCGGGAAGATGCTGGTCTGGGGAGCTGGCAAAATCATTGATTTCATTAGTCCCGTCGGCGGAGCTTATGATCCAGTAACGAATAGCTGGAGTCTGATCACAATAACAAATGTCCCAACAACAAGGTATGGTCACACGGCACTTTGGACCGGGAATAAAATGCTGATCTGGGGAGGGTACGGTGGCACAAGCGCAGGCTACTTAAAAACAGGCGGGGTGTATCAGTAGTCACTTCTACGTTGGGTTCATATCTGTGGATGTGGAAATGTCCGTTAAATGTTTTTCGCTAGTCGGCTTCTTTAACGGGTATTCCTTAACAGCGTGTTGGATAAAAATTAAGACGATGGCAAACCCTCGGAAGCTTTGCACCTTTGGGATGAGTATCGGTCTGTTCTTTCTTTCTGCCTGTAGCACAAACACAACAACCCTTCCGGATAAGAACCCTGCCCCAATATCGGATGGCTCCTTCACCGATTCCCTGTCTGTTGATGACCCGAACAAAACCCGCTGGCAAGTGGCCGATGGCTGGAGCAATGGTTCTCCATTTGATACCTGCTGGAAGGCCAATGCGTTTGCGCGTGAAGGGGGTGTCGGGGTCTTCCATCTTGATTCCTTCACAGGCTGTGCAAAAAGCACAAAGGGGGCCGAATATCGAACGAATGACTACTTTGGATATGGTTCGTATCAGTTTCACCTCAAAGCCCCTCTGGAAGAAAATGGCGTTGTGATGGGGGCATTTGTTTATCGCGGCCCACAGGATAAAGACAATGACAACCCCGCCCACAATGAGATTGACTTTGAATTTTTCAAAGGCGGGGTGCAGTTGAACTATTTTCATAACGGCGTTGGCGGCCACGAGGTTTTCCTATCGGCCACAGACCTGGGGTTTAATCCAAAAGATGATTTTCATTATTACCGTTTTACGTGGGATGCGACAAAGATTGAATTTGCGATAGATGGCGTGATTAAACATACCGCGACAAACGATATTCCCAAGGCCGAAGAAGGAAAGATGAAGATCATGATGAATCTCTGGAAATGTCTTGCGGCCACATGGTGCGGGACGGCGCCTGCACAGATTCACACGGAAGGATTCGTGGATCAGGTTGCGTTCACTGCATCCGGTGGGCCGCAAGTCGCATACAAATCGAGCAATCTTGCGGGGCATCGTATTAGCGCGGAATGTAACCCCGGGGCAACGGTATCGTGCGCCTGTTCGGCGTCGGATGTGCAGCTATTATCTTCATCCGATAAAGGGGAAGTGGTCTCCAATGTCAATTTACAGGGGACTTACGTTAACGCGATTGGATACAAGCCATTTCTTGAAACCTTTCCAGACGGAAAGGTTATTTCTCTTGGAACCTATCGGTATCGTTACAAGGTACGGTTGCCGATTCTCCCGAAGGCCGATCCCCAGCAACAAGAAAATCCCCAGGCAGTGCACATGATGATCCAGTTGTGGGATGGAAGAAATGCCCTTTGGGAAAATAACAAACGGACAATGGAATTTGCGATTTATTGGGATTTAAATCCATGGGACCCCGATCACGGCCGGATCAAATTATATACGACTGATTTGAAATTGTTTTCTACCGATATACGTCTTGTGCCCGATACAAACTGGCATGAGTTTGAGCTGATGGGTGACTTTGCAAAACAAAAATATATTTCCGTGACCATTGATGGACAGACACAAAAAGTGGATACTCTTGCTCCAGTGATGGTTCATCAGCCGGGTTGGGGAAACGACGTCTCCCTGAATATCACGACGGAGTCCATGGCGGCCTTTCCGGGGTTTACTTGTGAAAACAAATTTATATGGAAGACCGAGTTCAAAGATGTGGAGTTGAGCTACTTTTCAAAAATCGTATCATGATTCTTGTGCATCGCTCCCATTTCCCGGCCTCCTTTTTCCGTCTCGGCAGGCCATTTTGCCACTAAGTTGCCCTGTCGAGTTTTTGGGGAGTAGCATACATTTCTTCGGTTCAATGAAGTGTTTGAGAACGATTGTAAATAGAAAGGAGACATTCGATGAACATACAAAAACTGTTTCAAACAAATGAAGACTGGGGGAGCTTGATCCTCCGTGTGTCGTTGGGGATGGTAATGTTACCGCTTAACTTGTTTTGTAAAACAGGAGGTCGTTATGAATACAGCAGATGATCCACAAGAGGTGTACGAAAAGGTATTGAATTATCTTGAAGCAGACATTAAAAAAATAATGCTGGAGCGTCAAAAAGAGGCAGTCCAGTTGGGCAAATGGAACATAATCGTCAATGTACTGGGTCGCTTTCTTGGCAATCTGCCCTCAAAAGAAGGGGATCCGGATCGGAAGAAAAATCAAAGAGACCTCTTGAAGTATATCGTACAACTCCCTCACATCACACGCACAACAGAGGAAGAGGCGGACTGGTCTAAAAAAATAAGAGAAGAGTGGAAGCAGCCTCAAGCCAGTCAGTTTCTGATCAATCTCTACGCACTCGAAAAGGATAAAGAAAATCTTCCGAAAGAATTATACAAAGCCGTTCTGGAAAAAAAAGAGAAATAATCAATAAACATTTTTTGCTTTCTGGTTGTCTGTAAAATGTACCGGCTTTTTTTTGGACTTTTTGCTTTTATCGTCTTGTCTCTTTCAGGATGTAATACCGATAAAAATACGCCGCAATTGCTATCAGAGATCACTGTGAGAACCGCCTCTTTTGATTGTAGCGGCACCGACGTTGATCGAGGCAACCGACTAAGAGACGCCATTGAGACCGCAGCCAGCAGCACCACGATTCAACTTTGTGCCGGGGTACATGAGGTCGGTCTACGCAACGAGACCGATTGGGACGGCATTCGGATCGGTCCTAATATCCGAGGTTTAACGATTCAAGGCTTTGGAAAAAGCTCCATCGTAAAATTTCAGCGCCCCGTGTATTTTGGGTTTGGCATTTTCAACCAAGTTACCGA
>JBBTIN010000047.1:0-29087 GCA_038059935.1 Nitrospirota bacterium | reverse complement strand
CAAAAACAGCGGCCAACTACGAATGGGAATATTACCACATGGGACTGGACACATAGACTAGCAGATTTAACATGGGTGGCACTATTTTAAGGTGTACCACATCATCTCATCTACGGACTCGTCAAGCGAATATCATACGATCCGGCTCTCCCCGTGGACAATGGAGCAGCGGATGATCTTTTTACTTTAACCCTTTGCGTTCCCCCCATCGTGGCCTGAAAGGAAATTTTTGATGCAAGCAGGGTTGCGTTGTTTTTAGGGCACTGTGTGGATGTAGACTGCGCTGTGTTTGAACAATCCAATGTATAAAACATTCCACTGGCATTGTCCTCGTTAGTCCTAATCGCAAATCCAGATCCCTCCAGTGTTAAAACAGTATCGGCGCCATTGGTTAGATTCTCGGTTTTCACCGTATAGGATTGTCCAGCGTTCACGGAGAAAGTAATGACATCTTCATCGTTATAGGGGCCACCCATTTCTTCCCGATAAAGCGTATGGTGGGAAAAGCTATTTTCAATGAGGGAAGTTTCTTCATCTGCCTCTTTTGAGTCGGGGAAAAGTTCAATTTTTCTTTCTTGCAAAACGGTCTGAAACAAATTTTTCTCAGAGGGGTTCTGACCCATAAACAGCTCGGCGAGTTGCTCCATTGTCGTATAAGGAGACACGATTTTTGCAAATGCGTTCCAAATGGGAGGAAAGCCGATAGGGTTATTGCTGGAAGCGTTCGCTTTCATCGTACGCCATAATACCCTGGCAACTGCGACCTCGTTGGTCGTGTAGATTTGTGACGAGGCCACGGCCTCTATATTCAATGAAAATCCGCCCCCCGCGGCGGTGTCAACATACAGTGGGCTTCCTAATACCGCGCTGCCAAAAAAAGTAGCCCATCCCTCCGACCAAGAAAGCCGACTATCCTGTGTATTTTCAGTAAAGGTATGTGGGCCTCCCGGCGAGTTATCCTCCGAGAATCGGGTTGCGATGAAATGACCGTATTCGTGCAAAATAATGGTGTCATCATACTCGTCTGTATCGGCTTGGGATGCGCCACCTCCAGTGATTGTGATTGCATCGGGATTCGAATCGTAGGATGAACCTTGTGCATTGTTCTTGGGTTCCCAGTAAGCCGTCAGAAACGGGGAAACGCATTGTGTTGTTGGAAGATTGTTTGGACAAAGCCCCGTTTTTTTGATAAACGCGCCCGCGCGTAAAAAAAGATCGAGAATATTAAATGCGCCACCGATCCCATTTGCCGGCGCGGTAATATTAACCGCAGAAAAATTATTACTCGTACTATCATCGAGGTCTGCTCCCTTTAAAAATAGAGGGATTTTTTGAGATTCATTATTGAGAACCTGCGCGGGACTGGTGCTATTTTGTGCATTTTTTGCCATCACCTGTACATAAATACCGCTGTTTCGAGAAGCGTTATTTATGTTCTTGAATTCGTAAGCGCCGTCTTCACCTGATGTGACCGATGCGATGACCACTTGCCCATCTATGGCAATCAAATTGACGACGGCCTGTCGAATCGGCAAAAAAACGATTTGCCTCGTAAATCCATCTTGATCGTAGATTTTGTCCTCATAGAAGATATTTCCAGAGACAGTCATGTCGCTTGCTCCCGGTTTGGTGGGCGTTATCGGGACAGCGGTATGCGGCGGATCGCTCTCTTTCGATAAAAGATCGCATCCGAATAGAAGCGATGAAAAAATAAGAATGAATGAGAAAAAGCGGTTCATCTATTTTCCCTCAAATTCGAGTATCGTCTGATGCCCCTGTTTTTTCAGAACCGGTGGTTTGGGAGGCGGCATTGGTTTTTCTTTTGGAACATTCAAAATGACCGCACTTTTCTGCACCATCGTATCCCCCTCGGGAAAATAGAGCGTGGCCTCCCCCACAATGCGGATAGGATCCGTTATGGCGGGACGCACCGTTACCCGCAACATCTTTTCCTCGGAAACAGAGAGTGCCCCCTCCCAGCGGGTCTCTCCCTCAATTAGGATGACAGACGGAGGAAGCACAATCTCAAGGGCAACATTATGTCCAGAGGTATTTGCGACGGCGCGAAACATCAGCTCACGCTTCCCGTTTGGCAGTGCTGCTTGATCGAGAGAAAGAGACAGTGGCGGCATCGGCTTGCCCCCCATTGCGTAAGAGCCTCCACCTCCAAAAAGAACAATAAAGACAACGAATAAAATGTAAAATTGCGTTATTTGACTTTTTTCTACAAGAATCATATCCTCACCCTCCCTAGTTTTATTATACCGCAAAAAAGAGTCTCTCAATGATGAAAACTCAAAAATGTTTCGTATTTTTTTTAGGATTATTCCTCATCTTCGTGGCACAGATCAATGCCCATGCCTCAAATCAATCCGGCAATCTGGATGATATCGCAAAGACGCTGGTGACCTATTTTCCAAAAATGACTGGAAAAGTCGCCTCTGTTGATCAGGAAAAAGTGATTCTTCAAACACAAAATGAGGCGGGTCTTTCCGCAGGTCTTTTCCTTGCAGTCTATCGCGTGGGAGAGCCGTTTTCTCATCCCGTCACGAAGACGGTACTGGGACATTTTGAGAATGAAGTTGCCATATTGGAGGTGGAACAGGTGAAAGCAGGAGAAGTGACTGCCCGCGTTGTTCAGTCGAAGGAAACGATTGTGCCTGGAGATTTTGCGCGTCTGACTGCAATGCGAATTCCCGTTGATGTTTCTGCCGGCACGGCGGAAGAAACCCCGGAAACCCGCTTTTTCATTAAGGAATTCCAATCGGCATTAGAGGAAACCGGGCGCTTTCAGTCACAGGTCGCTTCTGCTGAAATGCTGACAAAAGATTTTGCGTCTCAACCTATTTATAAAATTACGTTGCTGACACTTGCGCGTCCGATTGCACAGGGCGGCCTGAATCCGAATACGACGGCAAAAATTTATCCCACGCGATTCCAAATGAGAAACGCCAAAACGGATCGCCTGATTTTTAATCTTGAAGTAGACATTCAAGCCGCCCGTCTTAGCGATTCGATTGCCGAATCGTTACCCTACCGTTTTTTTGAAAAGCATACAGAATGAAAAGTGCCGAGATTTGTCCCTTGGAACATTTGGACGAGAAGGAACTGCGCTCTCGGATTGACAGCAGTCAGCTTCCAAAACATCTTGCCGTGATTATGGACGGAAACGGACGATGGGCGGCCAAGCGACATCTTCCCCGAATTGCGGGACATCGAGAAGGAATCGCTGCAGTTCGTGAAATGGTAACCCTATCGCGAGAGCTTGGGATTCCCTTTTTGACGCTGTACGCCTTTTCAAGTGAAAACTGGAGTCGTCCTGCGCTGGAAGTTTCCCAATTGATGCGGCTTTTGGCGAGCTACCTTAAAAAAGAGTTGAATACGTTGATGAAAGATGGCGTGAAACTCCTTGCCATTGGCCAGATTGAGAAACTGCCCAAGCCGGTTGCCGACCTGCTCTTATCCGTTCAAGAAAAAACACGTCATAATGATCAGATGACGTTGATTTTAGCGCTCAGTTACAGCGGACGCTCTGAAATGGTAACGGCGATTCGAAAATTTTGCGCCGATCTTAAAAATCAGAAGGTGTCAATGGAAGATCTTTCGGAAGGGTTTTTCAAAAACTATTTGTATACATCGGAGATTCCCGATCCAGACCTGATGATTCGAACCAGCGGAGAGATTCGGATTAGTAATTTTTTTCTTTGGCAGATGGCTTATACCGAGCTTTATTTTACGCAAACCCTTTGGCCTGATTTTCGGCGTCAGGCGTTCTTGACCGCTTTGTTGGATTATCAAGGACGGGAGCGTCGGTTTGGTAAGGTTTTACCGAATAAAGAATTAGGGGGGGAAAGGTGAAATTACTGGAAAGCCGGCTGGCGGTTGCCACGCCGCTGATACCGGCTCTTTATTTTGTGATTATGCTGGCCCCGCCGTTTATTTTCTTTTTGTTGGCTGCGGCTGCGATTCTTCGCGCACAATACGAGTTTTACAAAATCTATTACCACGAGACCGTGCCAGCGGGCACCGTTTGTTTTGGACTCCTTTGTGGATTCCTTCTTTTGTTTTTATTTTATTTCATAGTGAGTGTGCATCGGATCGAGTTCTGGGTGATCTTCATTGTTCTTGCGATTTTACTTTTTCATCTTTTTCATTTTCGAACGATAGAATTTGCTCTTTTAGACACGGCCATACAGGTGTTAGGCGTTTTTTATGTGACCGGCCTGTTAGGCCATTTGATCTTGATTCGACACTTCCCTGATGGGGCATCGTTTATCCTTTTTCTGTTGATTGTGGTTTGGGGCAATGACGCGGGGGCGTATTATGTGGGACGGAAGATTGGCGGGAAGAAACTGTATCCTGCGATCAGTCCAAACAAGACCGTTTCCGGGGCTATCGGTGGTTTTGTGATCGGGACGCTTTTAGGATGCGCGGCGCAATTTTCTTTTCTTCAGATGATTCCTTTACGGGATGTGATATTTATTTCCATTCTTTTGGTGGCGGCCGGACAACTGGGAGATCTTGCGGAGTCCATGTTCAAAAGAAGCGGCGGGGTCAAAGATTCCAGCAGTTTGATTCCCGCGCACGGTGGCTTATTGGATAAGCTCGATGGCGTTGCGTTTTCCGCGCCGGTTCTTTACTATTGCATCCTTTGGTTTTGACCCCTATGAAAAAAATTGTTATTTTAGGATCAACTGGTTCGATTGGAACCAATACCCTCGATATTGTTCGTCGCTTTCCGGACCAATTTCAAGTGGTTGGTTTGGCGGCGAATCAGAATCTCTCCCTTTTTGAAAAACAGATTAAAATGTTTAAGCCCGCTGTTGCTGCCCTTTTTAATAAGGAATCCGCACAGACGCTGCTTCAGAAAAATCGTTATCCCGGCACGGAGATTTTAAGCGGGCCGGATGGGGTGATGCAGGTTGCGCAAGCGCCTGATGCCGATTTGGTGGTCTCGGCGATTGTCGGCGCGGCTGGCTTATTACCGACGCTATCTGCGATCTTTGCAAAAAAAACAATCGCATTGGCGAATAAAGAGACGATGGTCATGGCGGGCGAGATCGTGCAGCGAGAAGCCGCTGCGCATCACGTTCAGATTCTTCCGATTGACAGTGAGCATTCCGCGCTTTTTCAATTGCTGCCAAAGGGAAAATCTGAAGACGTGAAAAGAGTGATTTTGACCGCGTCGGGCGGGCCGTTTTTACGCGCCCCTAAAACGAAAAAGAAATTTACGCGAGAAGAGGCGTTGGCGCATCCCACATGGAAGATGGGGCCGAAGATTTCGATTGATTCGGCCACGTTGGTGAACAAGGGTTTTGAAATGATCGAGGCGCGTTGGCTTTTTGATCTTCCCCCTGAAAAGATTGACGTGATCATTCATCCACAAAGCAAGGTTCATGCGTTGGTAGAGTTTCATGATGGCGCGATGACGGCACATCTGGGGGTCCCAGATATGCGGATTCCAATTGCGTACGCCCTTTTTTATCCAGAGCGAAAAATACTTCCTTTTCAGCCGCTTGATTTGACGGCGCTTTCGGGACTCACTTTTGAGCCACCGGATAAAAAGCGGTTTCCGATGTTGGCGATGGCGATTGAAGTATTATCGTCGGGGCAGACGTATCCGGCGGTTTTGAATGCGGCGAATGAGGCGGCCGTTCACGCGTTTTTGTTGGAAAAAATTGGCTTTTTGGATATTGCGCCATTGGTTCGGAAGGTGTTGGATAAGCATCGGCCTGTCACTGCGAATAAAATTGATGCGGTTTTGACGGCGGATCGGTGGGCACGGTGGGAAACGGAAAAATTAATTCGGGAGTATATATAGATGTTATTATCAATTGTCACTTTTATTGTGGTGTTGAGTGTGTTGATTGCTTTCCATGAGTTTGGCCATTTTAGCGTGGCGCGTCTTTGCGGTGTGGAGGTCAAGATATTTTCGTTGGGCTTTGGCCCCAAGCTTTGGAGCAAGAAATATGGGGCAACGGAGTATTGTCTTTGTGCCGTCCCATTGGGAGGGTACGTCCAGATGTTAGGAGACGATCCAGCAGAAGCGCTTGCCGAGGAGGATAAACCAAGATCATTTCTGAATCAAAGTCTTCCCAAGAAAATAGCGATTGTCGTTGCCGGGCCTCTCTTTAATTTCATTTTAGCCTTTTTTGTTTTTTATGGTGTCTTTATGGCGGGGATTCCACTTTTAGCCCCGGAGGTTGGTGAGGTGCAAGAGGGTTCCGCCGCGATGTTGGGGGGAATTTTGCCTGCGGATCGAGTCATCACAATCAATGACAAAAAGATTGAGCATTGGGAGCAGCTTCGAGAGACGCTTCAGGAGGGAAAAGGTTCTCCCGTGCGTTTTTTAATGTTAAGAAAAGGGGCAGAGGTGGCCTTGTCGGTGACGCCAACCGAAAAAAAGATCAAAGACATTTTTGGGGATGAGCAGGTGATTTGGATGATTGGGGTGTCACCCGGAAAGACGCAATTTACAAAGCGGTATGATCCGATCAGCGCGTTTGGTTTGGGGTTGAAGCGAACGTGGGATATGATGGTGCTCAATACGGTTGGGATTTTCAAGCTGATACAAGGAAAGATATCGAGTGACAATATTGGTGGGCCGCTTTTGATTGGACAGATGGCGGGAGAGCAAGCGGCACAAGGATTGATGAACGTTTTGCTTTTTACGGCGATGATTAGCATTAACTTAGGGGTGATTAATTTGTTTCCGGTGCCGGTATTAGATGGCGGGCATCTTTTGTTTTTCTTGATTGAGGCGGTGATTGGCAAGCCTTTGAGTTTGAGGGCGCGCGAGATGGCAAATCAAACTGGCCTTTTCCTGTTGGTTTCTTTGATGGTTTTTGCTTTTTACAATGATATCATGCGGTTTTTCGTCAAGCCCGGATAAGGGAAGATTTAAGCCGTTGCAAGATAGATCATGAAAAAGAAAAAACCAACCGGCGCGTCTAAAATGCCTCCCGGCCCTTTGGCCCAAAAATGGGTTGCACGCGATCATGCCGTGATCTCCCCATCTTATACACGACAATATCCGCTGGTCGTAGAGTCAGCGAAAGGATCGTTTGTCACCGATGTGGACAAAAATCAATTTCTCGATTTCACATCCGGTATCGCGGTAACCGCGACGGGGCATTGCCATCCCAAAGTGGTGCGCGCCATCTGCGCGCAAGCAAAACGATTCATCCACATGTCCGGCACCGATTTTTATTATCCGCAAGAAGTGCTTTTGGCAGAAAGACTTTCCGAATTGGCAGAGGGCTGTCCCCTCAAAAAAAACGCGCCTTCACCATGGAAAGTTTTTTTCACCAACTCCGGAACAGAATCCATTGAAGCCGCAATGAAGATCGCTCGCTACCACACGAAGCGGCCCTATTTTATTTCCTTTCTGGGCAGTTTTCATGGCAGGACTTTTGGAGCGCTGTCACTCACAGGCAGCAAGGCGGTTCATCGAAATCGGTTTGCCCCATTGGTTCCAACCGTTTTGCACGTTCCCTATCCCAATCCATACCGACCTCCAGTTGGCGTTTCTTCCAATGATTGCGGCGCACATTCGCTTTCCTTTATTAGCGACTATCTGTTTCGGCATTTGGTTAACCCGACCGAAGTCGCAGCAATTTTTGTCGAACCGATTCAAGGAGAAGGAGGCTATATCGTTCCTCCCCTCGATTTTCTACAAGGCTTATCCAATCTGGCACGCGAGTTTGGGATATTGATCGTTTTCGATGAAGTGCAGTGCGGCATTGGCCGAACGGGAAAGTTCTTTGCGTATGAGCATTTTGGGATCACCCCGGATATCATCACGGTGGCCAAGGGCATTGCCTCTGGATTGCCGCTGGGTGCGATGATGGCCAAAAGCGATTTAATGGATTGGGAGCCGGGCGCACATGCCAATACATTCGGGGGAAATCCAATTGCCTGCGAAGCGGCACTTGTTACGCTGGATCTCGTGCAAAATAAATTGATGCAAAACGCACAAAAAATCGGCGCGTTCCTCCTGTCTCAATTAAAAGAGATACAAAAGAGGCATCGTCTAATCGGTGATGTTCGCGGGCTGGGACTCATGATCGGAATTGAGCTGGTGAAAGATCAAGAGACAAAAACGCCTGCCATCGCGGAGCGAAACCAAATCATTCAATCTTGTTTTGAGCAAGGGCTTTTGGTGCTGGGCTGCGGGGTTTCAACCGTTCGATTCGCCCCTCCGTTGACGATCAGTCGTGCCGAGGCACAAAAAGGACTTGATATTTTTGAAGAGGCGATTGCCTCTGTCAAACGGACAATTTGGTAGTGGGTGAATTTTATATAAACAGGTCATTCCCGCAATTTTTAGGCGGGAATCTATGGTTTTATAATAAGAGATTCCTGCCAGAAACATGCAGGAATGACAGATCACTTTTCAAATTCACCCACGACCGACAAGTTCCTTCTGTTGACAAGAAATGCCAATTTGTTTAGAGTCTCCGATATTCAAATGGAGTATATAGAAAATGAGTGAGGCTTTATCCACCAAGGCCATTTTCGCAAAAACGGGAACGCCGTTTAAGATTCGGATTTGGGAAGATCGTACACGGGGAAGCCGATGGGTGCCAACATTTAACGCAGAGCAATTGCGGCTTTTGGGTGATGACTATGACCGGACGAGAAATATTCGGGTCAGTGATATTGGCATGCGCCACTTTGAGTTTTTACCGGTCTCTTCCGGAAAGTCGCAGATTGTATTTGAGTCTCGGTATGGTTGGAAGTTTTCTGCCGAAGATCGGCTCACCTATGAAATTAATGTAGAATCGTGATACACACCCCTGTAGGGTCCTATCGTCTAGTGGCCTAGGACGTTGGCCTCTCACGCCGAAAACACGGGTTCGAACCCCGTTGGGACCATTCACAGGGGTGCCCTGTAAGTGTCGCGTTCTATAAGTTCATTACCATTTGTCATCCCGGTAAGAGCCACTCTCCAAGACAAAAACGTCTTCCACCCCAAAATTTGACAGCACAAGCCTGATTTTACTACAATCACCGTTTATTTTGCTGATTATAGGCGCGTAGCTCAGGGGTAGAGCACTTGCTTGACACGCAAGGGGTCGGCGGTTCGAGACCGCCCGTGCCTACCACCTACGCGGTGGGGCGAGAGTGAGTCGCCTCGTTGGGCGCCTAAAACCAAGACTTATTTTGTTAGGGTCTGACCGTAGGGGGCGACATTGCGTCGCCCGGTTGAGGACGCCTAAAAACCAAGACGTGTTGTATTATAGACTGCGACAGCAGTCGTTATGCCCCCCCCGGCTAGGGGGAGTTTTAATGAACGAATGTGTTGTGAAAATTTGCGGCGAAACAAAAACAGTCCCCACTGGGACGACCATCGCCAGCCTTATTCCATCCGCAGCGGACGCTCCGTCACGAGATAAGAAATTCTTTGCAGCCGTCGTAAACGGAAACCCAAAAGATTTGTCAGGAACGATTAGTGAAGACGCTGAAATCACACTCTTGGATTTTGACTCTCCCGAAGGCAAAGAAGTCTATCGCCACAGTTCGTCCCACCTGATGGCACAAGCCGTTAAAGAAGTTTTTCCAACCGCACAAATGACCATCGGCCCCGCAATTGACGACGGCTTCTATTACGATTTTGACTTTGAACGCCCATTTACCCCAGAAGACCTCCAGAAAATCGAAGATCAAATGCGGGATATTATCAAACGCGACCTCTCAGTTTCCCGAATGGAACTCTCTCGCGAAGAAGCCATCCGACTATTCAAAGACCGCGGCGAGCCTTACAAAGTCGAACTCGTTGAAGGCATTGAGAATCCACCGATTTCCGCCTACAAACAAGGCGAATTTATTGATCTTTGTACCGGGCCACATCTTCCATCAACAAGCTTCGTTGGGGAAGTGAAACTACTGACATTGGCCGGTGCGTATTGGCGCGGCAGCGAAAAAAATAAAATGCTCCAGCGCATCTATGGCACGTCCTTCCCCAACAAAGAACAAATGGATCGCCATCTGCAAAACCTGGAGGAGATCAAAAAACGGGATCATCGTAAACTTGGAAAAGAACTTGATCTTTTTTCCCTCTGTGAAGAAATCGGCGGCGGGCTCGTGCTTTGGCATCCCAAAGGTGCGATTATTCGCAAAACCATTGAAGATTTTTGGCGCGAGGAACACCTAAAGGCGGGCTACGAGATCGTCTTTACGCCCCATGTCGCAAAACTTGATCTTTGGAAACAAAGCGGCCATCTCGATTTTTATAAAGAAAGCATGTACGCCCCCACTGAAGTCGAAGGCGTTCCGTATCAAATCAAGCCGATGAACTGTCCGTTCCATATCATGATCTACAAATCGCGCCTGAGAAGTTATCGGGAATTGCCTTTTCGCTGGGCCGAGTTAGGCTCGGTCTATCGCTACGAACGATCCGGCACATTGCACGGTCTGCTTCGCGTACGCGGATTTACACAAGACGATTCGCACCTTTTCTGTCGCCCCGATCAGATCCAAGATGAAATCCTAAAGGTGCTTGATTTCACGACAATGATCTTAAAGACGTTTGGCTTCATCGACTATGATGTCTATCTTTCAACTCGCCCTGAAAAATATGTTGGGACACTGGATCACTGGGAAATGGCCACCACCGCGCTTGAAGGGGCGTTGAAAGAAAAAGGTCTTGCCTATAAAGTTGATCCTGGAGAAGGGGTTTTTTACGGGCCAAAGATTGATATGAAGATCAAAGACGTGCTGGGACGGTCGTGGCAATGTACGACCATTCAGGTTGATTTTAACCTGCCAGAACGATTTGACCTGACCTATCGCGACGAAGACAGCAAAGACCAACGACCGATCATGATTCATCGCGCGCTGCTTGGCTCCATTGAGCGATTTTTTGGGATTTTAATTGAGCATTATGCAGGGGCCTTCCCAACTTGGCTGGCTCCGGTTCAGGTCAAAATTTTGCCGATTACTGAAGCACAGCGAGAATATGCCGATGGCGTCAAATCAGCCTTGATGGAAAAGGGCATTCGGTGCGAGGCCGATTATCGAAAAGAGACGATTGGCTCAAGAATTCGGGACGCCCAGTTGATCAAAGTCCCCTATATGGTTATAATGGGGAAAAAAGAAGTCGCGGAGCAGACCATTTCCGTTCGCAATCGTAGCGGGGAAAGCATCACCATACCATTGTCTGACTTTATGAAGCAGATTGAGAAGGAGTTGATTGTTCGATAAACGCAGGCCGAGTCCGAGTAATAGTCCTAAACTGAGAATTAACGGTTTTATCCGAGCCAAGGAGGTTCGGGTGATTGGTGATGATGGAACTCAGCTGGGAATACTTTCAGTCCGAGATGCGCAGATCAAGGCCGATGAGGTGTCGCTAGATTTGGTTGAAGTCGCGCCGACAGCCAACCCGCCGGTTTGCCGGATCATGGATTTTGGGAAGTATAAGTACGAACAAAGCAAAAAAGAGCAAGGCGGAAAGGCACATGCAACGCAGCTGAAAGAGGTGCAGCTTCGGCCTTTTACCTGTGGGCATGATCTCGATTTTAAGATTCGTCATGCAAAAGAATTTTTAGAGGCAAAACATAAAGTCAGAATCGCGCTGATGTTTCGGGGACGCGAGATGATGTTTTATGAAAAAGGGCGGGAGACCATGGGGCGGATCGAAGAAACGCTCAGTTCGGTCGGTCAATTGGAAGCGCCCGTTAAAAAAGAGGGACGTAATTTGGTGATGATTGTGAGCCCGAAAGCACATAGTGCCCCAAAGAAAGTAAAGGAAGAAAAACATGAAGCAAAAACTCAAAACCCATAGCGGGGCTGCAAAGCGTTTTACAATAACCGGGACAGGCAAGGTGATGTGTAAACGTGCGGGAAAACGGCATCTGCTTTCTCATAAGCCCTCAAAACGAATGCGAACCATGAGTAACAAAGTCGTCCTATTTGAAGGAGACGCACCCAACATCAAGAGACTATTACCTTATAAATAAACCAAGGGGTTCGACCCCTGCGAGAGGAGAGTAAGAATATGCCTAGAGCAAAAGGAGGCCCCAAAACACGCCAAAGACGAAATGATCGTTTGAAAATGGCGAAAGGATATTACGGGGCCAAAAGCAGATTATATAGAACAGCCACCGAAGCCGTAGATAAGTCCCTTATGTATGCTTATCGGGATCGGAAGGCGCGGAAACGCGAATTTCGGGCACTATGGATTGCCCGTATTAACGCGGCAACCCGCGCGGCCGGATTGACCTACAGTCGCTTCATGGAAGGGGTAAAGAAGATCGGTCTTTTACTGGATCGAAAGGTGCTGGCCGATATTGCGGCCAACGATTCAAAGTCGTTTGATCAAATCATTGGAAAGATCAAAAACGCAACAGCACTTCCCCCCGCTGCCTAACCCCCCCAGCGGGGGGAGGCAGGACGACTGCTTCGCAGTCTATCTCCGCGATCGGTGGTCTCGGTCGGGCTAGACAGCAGTTGTATGCCTGCTAGGCATCTTACATTTGCGTCGCGCCCATAGCTCAGCTGGATAGAGCACTTGACTACGAATCAAGGGGTCGGGAGTTCGACTCTCTCTGGGCGCACCACCTGCGCGCCACCTACGCGGTGGGGCGGGAGTGACAGCTTCCCGTTGGTCGCTGTAAAACCAAGCCTTACAGTTGTTTCTTGACTCCCCTCCTTGAATAAGGAGGCCGGAACGCCAGCTGCGGGGGGGTGGTTTAAAAGTACGACAAAGACTCCTCTAAAAACCAGCCGTAAAAACCAAGCCTTACAATAAGAGAAGCCCCCGTCAGACCGACCAACGGGAGGGCTCACTCCCGCTCCACCGCGTAGGTGGTTGCAATGCAGAAGTTGAGATGTTATGTTGCCCGCCATGATGCTTTCATCAGATATTCGTGCCGCGTTTATTGACTATTTTAAGACGCAGGCACATACCGAAATTCCCAGTGCCCCTTTGGTTCCTAAGGGAGACCCCACTCTTCTTTTTACGAACGCGGGGATGGTGCAATTTAAGACTACTTTTTTGGGAGAAGCACCTCGTGATTATTCCCGCGCAGTCTCCTCTCAAAAATGTATGCGAGCCGGTGGCAAACATAACGATTTGGATCAAGTCGGAAAAACTGCGCGTCATCATACCTTTTTTGAAATGCTCGGCAATTTTTCGTTCGGCAATTATTTCAAGAAAGAAGCCATCGCCTTTGCGTGGGAATTACTCACCGATCAATTTCATCTCTCAAAAGATCGCTTATGGGTCACCGTTTATCAAGACGATGATGAGGCTGAGCAATTGTGGAAGCGGTTTGTCGCACCCAATCGGATTTTACGATTAGGAGATGCAGATAATTTTTGGCAGATGGGAGAGACTGGCCCATGCGGCCCGTGTTCTGAAATTTTAATTGACCAAGGCGAAGCCATGCATCCGGATTGCCCGGGCATCGGCGTTTGCTCCTGCGATCGCTATCTTGAAATCTGGAACCTCGTTTTCATGCAATATAATAAAACCGCAACTGGGATCACATCGCTTCCGAATCCCAGCATTGATACCGGTATGGGGCTAGAGCGCATCACGGCAATTTGCCAAGGGGTCAACAGTAATTATCAGACCGATTTGTTTACGCCCATTTTTGATGCCATCGCCCACAAGGCCTACCAGTCAAAAACAGACATCGTCTCTTCCATGCCAGCGCGCGTCATTGCCGATCACCTCCGCGCAATGACCTTCTTAATGAGTGATGGGGTGGTTCCTTCTAATGAGGGACGCGGTTATGTGTTGCGCCGAATCATCCGACGGGCTGCTCGATTTGGAAGAAAACTTTCGCTCGCTCCGCCTTTTCTTCACGAGCTCACGGATAGCGTGATTGATCCCATGCGGTTGGTCTATCCCGAATTGGCGGCCCATCGAAAAAATATTCAGAAAACAATACAAATGGAAGAAGAGCGCTTTGAAGAAACACTCAATCGTGGCGGGGCGTTTCTGGACGAAGTCATCGAGACCATTCAAAAAAAAGGAGAAAAAGAAATCGCAGGAGAAGCCGCGTTCAAATTATATGATACATATGGCTATCCGGTTGATTTGATCACCGAGGTTGCAGAAGAAGCCGGTCTGACTGTGGATGAGCATGGATTCCAAACGGCAATGGAGGCGCAACGAGAGCGCGCAAGATGCGCCTCGCTTGGCGGCGCGGCAGACCGTGGTGAAAAAATAAACGACACGGATCATCTTCTATCAATCGCTTTACAGAAAACGCCCATCGCCAAAACGACTTTCACCGGCTATCAACATCTTGAAGAGGATGTGACGATTCTTTCCATTCTTTCAGGAGGAAAGCCGATTGATGCCGCGGCGGCGGGTGATGTCGTCGAAATTATTTTTGACCGTTCTCCATTTTACGGCGAGTCCGGAGGACAAGTCGGGGATACCGGAACGCTGATTTCACAAGGGGCCGGGGTCGAGATCGAAAACACAAAAAAAACAAACGCTGGAGTTCATCTGCACTCCGGAAAGGTTATTTCTGGAACGATTCATATCGGGACGCGTTATCAAGCCGTCGTGAATTCGGACGCAAGAAAGAGCGCGGCACGAAATCATACGGCCACCCATCTTTTGCATGCGGCACTTCGAGAGATTATAGGAGATCATGTCAAACAGGCTGGATCATTGGTCGCACCGGAGCGGCTTCGATTTGATTTTCATCATTTTGCGCCGCTCACACAGAAGGAAATGGATCGCGTTGAATCGTGCGTGAATGCGCAGGTGTTGGAAGCAGTGGCCGTTGAAACAAAGGAAATGGCAGTTGCAGAGGCTCTATCCTGTGGCGCGACAGCACTCTTTGGCGAAAAATATGGCGATGTGGTGCGGGTCGTTTCTGTCTCTGACTTTAGTCATGAGTTATGCGGAGGAACCCATTGTCGCAATACGGGAGAGATCGGTCTTTTTAAGATCATTCGGGAAGGGTCGGTGGCTTCCGGTATCCGCCGAATTGAGGCAGTAACCGGAACCGTTGCCTATCAAGTCGTCAAGAACCAAGAGCAGACGGTTAAACAGATTTCGGAATTATTAAAAATAAATTCGGAAGACGTTTTTGAAAAGGTCATGAAGCTGACAAAAGAGATCAAAGAAAAAGATCGAGAGATTCAAAAAATAAAAATGGGACAAATTGCGTCTTCCGATGATCCGATGCAAGCCATTCGGAAGATCGGCAATCTTTCTTTGCTCGTTCGGAAGATGCCAAACACTTCAATTAAGGAAATGCGTGTACACGCGGATTACTTGCGAGACCGCTTAAAGTCTGGTATCGTCATTTTGGGTGGCTTGGATGAAGCGGGAGAGAAGGCGACGCTCATTGTGATGGTGACACCAGAATGGACCAATCCATTTTCTGCCGCAAAGATTGCCTCGGAAATGGCCATCTTTATTGGTGGAAGCGGCGGAGGCAACCCGGAAATGGCGCAAGCAGGCGGAAAACAAGTGGATCAACTGGGTGCCGCGCTGGAAAAGTCGGTTGAGATTGTGGAAGCCATGGGAAAGCAATCATAAGGGGGAATGGCCATGTTTACATTATTAAAAAATGCAGTCTATGTGGGGCTGGGGATCGCTTATGAAGCAAAAGGGCGACTCGCTTTGCTTGCCGAAACAGGGAAACAGCATCAATCGGAGGCCGAAAAGATTTTTACTTTTTTAGAGTCGGGAGAAAAGATCGAGACGGAGTTGAAACAAAAAGGAGAGGACATTTGCAAACGGGTTTTCCAGTCGGTGCGAATTCCTTCTCGATCCGATATAGACCGCTTGGAAAAAGGACTCTCCGATTTGGCAGGCGTCGTGCAAGGAATGCGGCCCGGGAAATAGTCCAATGTTCTCTTATCTAGAATCTCGTGTCTGATGTTCATCATTCGAAAGATCGTTTTTTTCTTGATTTTCTTGGTGGCTGCCGATGTCTCCCTTTTTTTCCTCAATCCCATCTTTTCCGAAAAAATAAAAAAAGAAGTGCTTATTGTTGAAGGCGCATCTTTCCAGTCCGTCGCCGATCTGCTCAAAGAACGCCAATTGGTTTCTAATTCCCTCTATTTTCGCTTCTTGGGAAAATGGACCAAAGAGGATCAGCATATCAAGCCGGGGGTCTATAATTTTCACACGGCGATGTGGCCAATTGAAATATTGGAGATGCTCGTCTCCGGAAAGATTGCTCAAAAGGAAGTGACCTTTCGGGAGGGACTAACCTCCAGTGCAATCGCCAGAATCTTATATGAAGCAGGCCTTGGACCGGAAGAAGATTTTTTGTTTACAATGCGGGACCCCAGGTTGCTGCACGAATTTGGAATTGGCGCGGAGAATCTGGAAGGGTACCTCTTTCCCGAAACCTATTTCTTTTCGGTTGGGACATCGCCGGATCAGATCATCCGACAGATGGTTGAACAATTTAAGTTACGGTTTACCTCCGCCCTTCAGCGGCAAGCAAGTTTCATGGAGATGACCCAGCGCGAAGTGGTCACGCTTGCTTCTATTATTGATAAGGAAACGGCATCCAATGAGGAACGCACCATTATCTCTGCCGTATTTCATAATCGCATCCGATTGGGGATGCGGCTGCAAAGTGATCCCACGGTCATTTTTGGCATCGAGAATTTCAATGGAAATCTCACGCGAAAAGACCTGATGACGCCCACGCCTTATAACACCTATACGATTCCCGGACTTCCGCCTGGGCCGATTGGAAATCCGGGGGATGCAGCATTGACGGCCGCGCTCTTTCCTGCAAAGGTTTCCTATCTTTATTTTGTATCCAGAAACGATGGAACGCATTATTTTTCAAAAACGCTGGAAGAACATAATGCGGCGGTCAATCGTTTCCAGAAAAATCGCTAGAGAGAACCTCTAGGGATCATACGGAAATGGCTGGCCACTTATCCCGGCAGCCGCATTCTCATTCGGTTCTGCCGAATCACTCCCATTCACCTCAAAAGAACCGGCTCCAGACGTCCGAATGATAATATCCCCAACAACAAATCCGTCCGTACTTGTTTTCTCTCCAATTGGGTTGCCCTCACCCGTTTGAAGGACTAACGCCGCCGGTGCAGAAATACAATTGCCTTTTTTCCCTAGTACATTCTCAACAACGTCCTTTCGCGGATGCTGATAATTATCATCCTGTCCGCTTCCCGTTTGGATAATCGCCACTTTCGGTGTCAGCAAATTCATATAGTTGTAATTGGTAGAGGACTCACTTCCATGGTGGTTCACATGCATCACCTCCACGCCGTTTATCCCAAGTAGCCCCACCCGCATGGCATTGGCCAACGGCGTCTCCACATCGGCCTGCGTGGTTGATCGGCCGGTACAAACTGCATCTCCTGCTGGCTCTCCGCCACCCAAATCGCCCGCTGTGATATAGTCAAATCCGCCATATTGAATCAGCAACGCAATTGATTTATCATTTTCGTCTGTTCCATAAACAGTATTTGATCCAATCACTTTTCCACCGACCGCGACCACCGTCGCCTTCGCACTATTTCCCAAATCAATCACCTCTCCTAATAACATCGCGGTGGTTGTTGCCGCCGTCGTTGTGGTTGCCGTATTAAAAAATTGGTCAATCGCAACAGTCCCAGTTTTATTGCTTCCGTTAAACCAAATTTTCTTTTTAATATTGTAACCGGCCTTGATGACCTCATCGAGCCCGCCGATATGATCGGCATCCAAATGCGTCGCCACCATATAATCAATGCCATCTACTGGACGAATGCCTAATTTCTTTAAGTAAGGGACCACGCTTCCGACTCCCTTGCCGGCATTTCCTCCGTCAATTAAGAGCGTTATATGGTTTGGGCCGAGGATCAATGTCGCGTCTCCTTGCTCGACATGAATGACATGAATCTCAAGAAGAGACACGGGAACGCCATCGTTGATATCCCCCTTTACAGTAGAACAGCCCAGGGTGAGTGTTATCATCAGGAGTAAGATTGTTCTCATCATTTTTCAACGTCTCGTGCGCAGCGAAACCCGACGGTGCTTTCTCCCCGATTCGGATGCGCGCCGCCAAATCGCCGTGAAGCGCGCAGATCATACGCGTTGCTCATGAACGAGCCGCCCCGATAAATCTTAACGCGGTTAATATCCGGCTCCGCTGGCCCTTTCGGATTTTCAAACGGCGCGTGCTTATAATAGAATTGATCGTACCAATCGTCCACCCATTCCGACACATTTCCACCCATATCATAGAGTCCATAGAACGACCGTCCATTTTCGAAACTGCCAACCGGTGCACTATACAAAAAGCCGTCCGTCTCGCCGCGACCGTTCACCCATTTTTCATTGAATGAATCGCCCCACGGCCATTTTCTCTGATCAGACCCGCGTGCTGCCTTTTCCCATTCGGCCTCCGTCGGCAAGCGATTGTCGGCCCATTTGCAATACGCGGTTGCATCCATCCATGTGGCGCCGACCATCGGAAGATCATCGGCTTGCAATTTTTTCACGTCATCCTCAAAGACGGGAATATCCGGCATGGGCCGCCGCAACATTGTTGCAAATCGTTTATAGGCTTTATGCGTGACTTCATGCTGATCTATATAATAGGCATTCAAGAAGATAATGCGTTGTGGCGACTCGTCGAAACCGCCCTCTTCGCCTCCACCCATTGGAAAGACCCCTGCGGGAATCAGAACCATCACGCGTCCGTCCCCGCCCTGAATCGTTTGATAGACGCTAAAATCAACCGACGGTTTTTGATCGGCATGCGCCTCTTGTGACACGATCAACTGGGCACGTTTTTCGGATTCTCGTGCGTCGCGGGATTGCTTGATCAGAGAGAACACCGTCAAGCCGGTTAGGCTAATCATAAAAATAGCAATTGTAAAAATAACTGGCTTACTCATTTTCGGGAATATAACATACCCGTTCTTGATTCGTCCTTTCTCTGAATGTTAAATAAGGGAATGCAAACACACAATATTGGACGATTGATAATGCATTCGTCCCTTCCGCCGGCCATGAATATGGCCATTGATGAAGCACTGGCACTCACTTTCGCTCATCATAAAATGCCAACACTGCGTCTTTATGGATGGGACGCTCCGACACTGACGCTCGGTGCTTTTCAAAAGATGCCGCCACTACAAATGGAAAACGATCAACTCACACAGATTCGCCGGATCACAGGAGGCCGCGCACTTTTGCATGACAACGATCTGACTTACTCCATCGTTGCAGCAACAGACGATCCTCGTTTTTCAGGCGGCCTTAAAAAAACTTTTTTTTCTATCGCGGCAGGACTTTTATCCGGGTTGAGTCAGTTGGGGATTCATGCGGAATCGTTTACACCCAGACCAAAACCGATTTCAGCAAGAGCACACATGCCTTTTTGTGTCCAATCGTTTTCAATGTATGAAATTGCAGTCCGCGGGAAGAAATTGATTGGATCGGCGCAAAAAAGATGGCCGACTCATTTTCTTCAGCACGGATCTCTGCCCCTGACACACAGTGTATTTGAAAATCGTTTGTACACCAACGAGTCGGTCACCCTATCTGATCTTCTTTTGAAGATTCCAGAACGATCCCAAATTGAAAAGGCGATCGCAACCGGATTTGAAACGGCATGGGGAATCAAATGGATTGAAGGCGCATTAACCGAAGAAGAAAACGAAACGGCCCATCGGCTCTCTCGCGAAAAATATCAGACCGATTCTTGGAATAAAGACCGGGTTTAATCTACTCCTTTTTCGGCGCAGGGGGCAGCGTGCCCTGCGATGAAGAAGAGGGGGTAGAGGGTGAATCGTTTTTTGATGCCGGAGGCACCGTGCCCTGCGGGGCAGAAGATGCCGCAGGGGTAGAAGGCGTCGTCTCTTTTTTCTCTGACGTTGCGGTGGTGTCTGATTTTTTCTGCTCGGTCACCTCTGACGCTTTTTTGTCATCTTTGCGTGCGTAGTCTGTGATATACCAACCCTCCCCTTTGAACGAAAGCCCTGATGGGGAAATCAGACGATAGACCTCTCCTTGGCACTCTGGACAGGAGGTCACCGGCGCGTCCGACATTTTCTGCATGACTTCATGGCGGTGACTGCATTTTTTACATTCATATTCATAAACTGGCATTGATCTCTAACCTCCCTATTATCCTAAACTTAAAACCGCACTTTTAATTCGTTTAATTCCCTCAACCAAGACCTCTTTCGAGGCCGCGTAGGAAAGTCTTAAATACCCTTCCATGCCAAACGGTTCACCCGGAACTGTTGATACGGCAAAATCGTTTAGAAAATATTCTGCGATTTGTGCGGAAGAATTAAGACCCGGCTTCTTCCCCAAAAGCCCAGTGACATTCGGAAAAACATAAAAACTGCCCGCAGGCGTGGGACAAGAAATTCCGGGAATTGCATTCAATCCTTCCACCATCAAATCCCTTCGCAGGCTATATTCAGAAACCATGTTGTTAATAAAAGGAGCACCCTCTTTCAACGCGGCTAACGCAGCCTTCTGCGAGATTGACGTTGGGTTGGATGTCGTCTGACTTTGTAACGTCGTCATCGCCTCAATCACGGCTTTCGGCCCCGCCGCGTAACCAATTCGCCAGCCGGTCATCGAGTAACTTTTGGAAACACCATTGACCACAAGGGTCTTTGCCTTCAGATCAGAAGAGAGAGATGCGATACTCGTATAGGTTTCTCCATCGTAAATAAATTTCTCATAAATCTCGTCAGAAATCACATAAAGAGACGCGGCCTCCAATAATTCCGCAATTGCCTCATAATGCTTTTTTGTGTAAACAGACCCCGTTGGATTGCTCGGTGAATTAAAAATAATTGCCTTGGTGCGTGGCGAAATCGCCTTTTTTAACTGATCCGGCGTCATCAAAAAATGGTCTTCTTCGCGCGTTTTAACGATGACAGGTGTCGCATCGTTTAAGAGCACTTGGTCGGGATAGGTCACCCAATAGGGCGCGGGAATAATCACTTCGTCTCCCGCTTCAAACAACACTTGGGCAATATTATAAAGCGTATGCTTGGCCCCGCACGAAACAATCACCTCTTTTCTGTCGTAGATTAACTGATGGTCGTTCTGCATCTTTTCGATAATCGCGTCTTTTAAATCATTCGCGCCCGAAGTGGGTGTGTACTTGGTGTATCCTTCGGTAATCGCGCGGATGCCCGCGTTCGCTGCGACGTCGGGTGTCGGAAACTCCGGCTGTCCTAACCCCAAATCAATCACCGATATCCCCTTCGCAATCATCTCGTTGGTCTTTGCCGAAATGGCCATCGTCGAGGAAGGCTTGATTTTATTCATTCGTTCTGCGATTTTCACAACTTCTCCTATCCGATCTTTAGGGGGTGCCCTGTGCTTTGCAAAACCACTTGGTTTTTAGGCGCCACAACGTGGCGACTCAATCCCGCTGGTGGCCACGCCGCCCTAAAACAGTTTTTTATTCAATTGCGTCATAACAAACTTCGGCACAAGCGTTTTAACCTCCCCGCCATGGCCGGCCACCTCTTTGACCAGCGTAGAGGTCAAGAAAAAGTGTTCTTCGCTGGGCATCAGAAAAACGGTATCCACTTGGTCGTTCAGTTTTCGATTCATCATCGCCATCTGAAATTCATATTCAAAATCGGAGATTGCGCGAAGCCCGCGGATAATCGCCTTTGCGCCATGTTGCCGCATATAATCGGTCAACAGCCCTGAAAAAGGCTCGACAGACACATGCCGCATTTTCGCGGTAGCCTGCTTCATCATTTGAACCCGTTCATCAATATTAAAAAGGGGGAATTTTTTTTTGCTATCAGCGACCGCAACGGTCAGACTCTCAAAGATTTCAAGTCCGCGTTCAATAATGTCCAGATGACCATAAGTGACGGGATCAAACGTTCCTGGATAAACCGCGGCCGATTTATTTTTTGACATAAAATGTGAGGGCTGTTCCGCCGTACCGAATCTGCCTTGATAAGGCTAATGTTCCGAAATCCTGCGGAAATTCCTGCTTGTGAAAATGTTCAATGACCACAATTCCTTCAGGGCGTATGGTATCAAACGACCCCAGTGTTTGCAATCGTTCCAGTAAATCGTTGTCTTCGTAAGGGGGGTCTACATAAACCAAATCAAACGTGGCTTGATTGGTTTTTAAAAAATCAAGAACACTGCCATGAAAAAGCGTGATTTTCTCGGTGAGGGCAAGAGATGTCATGTTTTTCCGAATCAACAAAACGTTTTGCTTCTCTTGCTCGACGAGTACCACAGGTTTCGCGCCCCGGCTGACCGCCTCAATCCCAATAGAACCGGAACCCGCATAAAGGTCTAAAAATGCAGCCCCCGGGACATTCGGCGCAAGGATATTAAAGACAGCCTCTCTGATCTTGTCGGCGGTCGGTCTTAGATTGACCCCCTGCGGCTGAAATAATTTTCTGCCTTTTAACGTTCCAGCAATGATACGCATATTTAATTATGGCACGATTTTCATGCCCAGCCACAAGGCAAAACATCCCACTAGGACACTCATCATGATATTCATCATGGCAATAAAAGGTTCATGCTGCTCAATCAGATAAACCGTTTCAAGACCAAATGCCGAAAAAGTGGTAAAGCCTCCCAAGAGGCCTGTAAACAAAAAAAGACGCATGTCCGCGTTGAAAAAAACATGGCGATCAAAAAGACTCGCCAGTATTCCCGCAATGAGACAACCCAAAACGTTGATCACGAATGTGCCCAGCGGAAACTTCCAATGTGCCACATGATGCAAAAAAATACTACCTATTTTGTATCTCGCCATTGCGCCAATGCCGCCGCCAATCCCAACTAATATAAATTGTTTCATTATGATGTGATGACGATCTGTGATCTGCCCTTTTTCTCAAAGGAGTATAGCATGTTACACACTCGATAACGATTTGATCACTATAGTGGACATCAAAAACAAGACAGTAAAAAGTCGTCAACTTAAGATGGTTTTAAGGAAGAGTCCGGATGGAGATAACCGAACTCATTACACAGAGGGTGAATTGGGTCCATTCGTCCCCGAAGCAACCCTGTTTCACCTAACAGAAGACGGAGCGGGAACATTTACGGTAACAGCGGTGTCTGCTGCAGGGTAATATATTGTGGTACGTAAGATACCGTGCAATCCGAAATTGCCTTTCAATGTTTTACGCCTTCCGCACGGGCCACTTTTGTTGGGGTCATCATTAATATTTTTAGATCGAAAAAAAACGATTGGTGCTTTAGATAGTATTCATCATACTCTACCTTCGTTGGGATTGGAAGGTTGTCCCGTCCGTTGATTTGCGCCCACCCTGTCAGCCCCGGAGTTAGGCAATGAATCCCTTTTTGGGTTCTCAATGCAATTAAATCATCCTGGTTATAAAGCGCCGGCCTTGGCCCAACAAAACTAATATCCCCTTTTAAAATACTAAAAAGTTGCGGAAGTTCATCCAAACTCAAACTCCTTAACCATCCCCCAATTGGGGTGAGATAGCCCGTTGCGTTCTTTAAAAGATGTGTTGCGACAACAGGTGTATTAAGTTGCATTGTTCTAAATTTCGGCATTTTAAAAATAGTATTGTTGATCCCGACGCGATCTGACCAATATAGGACGGGGCCTTTTGAGGTCAGTTTGACCAACAGGGCAATCAGACAGATCGGCATTGAAAAAAGGATGATAAGGCCTAACGCCATCATAAGATCAAACGTGCGCTTCATTGTTGGAGATACCATTTCGCAGTTTCAGAAAGTCCCTGTTCCATTGAGTAAGTCGGTGTCCAGTTTAGTTCGTGACGAATTTTAGAGCTATCAATGAGAAGTGAGTTGAGTAGCCGATCCAGCGTCTCTGATTGTCCGGAGAGCATCCCTGCCAAACGGAGCAATGAAGGGGGAAACGGAAACAGACGGGCCGGGCGATTCAAGGCACAGGCAATGCGACGAATTAATTCTGGGGTTGAAACATCCTCCCCATCACTGACCAGAAAGGTTTGGTTCGCGGCGGCAGGGTGGTCTAATACAACACGGATGGCATCAACGAGATTGCCAATATAGATGAGGCTTCTTGCGTTCTTTATTCTTGCCAGCGGAAGGGGAGTTCCCCTTCTCACGATTTCAAACAGGCGCGCCATATTGGCTTTTACTCGTGGCCCATAGACGAGAGAAAGGCGCAGGATAACCATTTCCATACTGGACTGGCGACCCATGTCAATTAACACTTTTTCTGCGTCATACTTGCTTTGTCCATAAGGGTCTGGCGGAAAACAAGGAGAGTCTTCGTTCCATATTTCGCCGGGCTTTGTTTCCTCCCCCATTGCCTTCACCGAGCTTAAAAATACAAATCTTTTTACAGCGGCTTGGCCGGCTGCCAGAGCCAATGCCCGTGTCACCTCTACATTTGTTCTTTGGTAAGCCTCTTTGGGATGGAGTTGCTCCTCTTTCATTTGATGAACCCGGGCGGCCAGATGGACAATAACATCAACGCCATCCAAAAGAGGTTTCCAGTCCGAAACATTTTCTAAATTGCCAGTGATCATTCCTCTTACACCCTTTGGTAATTGGGCGAGAGACTTTTCACTTCGCAGTGTTGTACATATATTCCAGTACTCTGGGGACAGAAGTGGGAAGAATGCCTGAGCAATAAAACCGGTACCGCCTGTTATCAGAATTGTTTTCAATCTACCCTTTTGCGATGGATTCACGGATCAATTGGTCATAGCGGTCTGCAATGACATCGCGTGTATAGTTTTCAACGACATGTTCCCATCCTTGTTTGCCCATCTGTTCCAACAGAACACGATTGGTGATCAGGTTGCGAATTTCATCTGCAAGTGCTTGTGCTGAACCTGGACGAACAACGACTCCACAACCGACTTGTTTGACCAGGGTTGAAAGATCGCTGCTTTCTCCCGATGCAACAAGCACAGGACGTGCACACGCAAGAATACGATAAATTTTTGATGGTATGGCTGTATCCCCGATGTCTGCGGCAAGGGAAACAAATGACAAATCGGATGCTGCATAAATTTCAGGCATTAAAGAATAGGGTTGATACGGCAGAAAGGTAAAGTGAGGGAGACACAGTTGTGCGACCTGTTGTTGAAACGTCTCACGTAAAATGCCATCGCCCATCATCATAAAGTGAACTTTGGGTTCGTCACGCAATAGGGCAGCTGCTTGAATGAAGTGCGTAAGCCCCTGTGCCGGGCCCATATTGCCAGCATAGGTGATTACGAATTTATTGTGGATATTGTGCTGGCGACTAAATGCATTGTCCTTTTGTAGTGGACGAAAAAAATGCACATCCACAAAGTTCGGAATCAGCCTGATTTTGTCTTGCGATACTCGCTTCGCCAACAATTTTTTTTGCATCATCGGTGAAATGACTGTTATGGCAGTGGCATGGTCATAAATAAAACGTTCTAGCTTAAAAAGACTCTGAATGAGCAGGCGATTTTTTAACAAGCCAAGGTGAATGGCGATATCGGGGTAGATTTCTTGCACATTATAAATATAGGGGAGATGTCGCACGCGGCCAAGCAAATAGGCACTTAAACCGATTGTAAGCGGTGGAGAGGGAACAATAATGATATCGGGCTTGGGTATAACGGTTAGCCCTGCGATTGTACTTAAGACGTGAAAATTTGCCCAAGAGAGTACGCGGAGTAACGCATTTTTCCCCTTGCGCGGCATTGCCGTGTGATAGACCGGAATGCCATTATAGTCACTCTGGAAAAGCAATCTCCCCCAATATTTTTTTAGTGGCTGAACCGATTCGGCAATGGGATCGCGATTATAGTGGGGTGTTGTCGTGAGAACGGTCACTTTGTGGCCACGTTTTACCAAGTCCATTGCCAGATCGCCCAAGACATGCGCAGTGGAGACCGCATCAGGGGGGAAGACAAGCGTTAGGAGTAAAACTTCAGCCATGGGGGGGGATGATGCTATTTCTAATTTTTCTTCCAAACAACACGGTTCACATAGTCCGTGTAGCTATGGATAATACGCACAACCTTTTCCGAAACATTCGGGATATTGTAATCGGCGACGATCGGGAGACATCGTTCTTTCCCGCGTGGTTGGCATGCTACGATTGCGAGACCTTGCAGAACACGTTCTGTTTCCAGTCCAGTCATGATGACGACCGTCTCTTCCATCCCTTCGGGACGCTCATGCGCTTCCCGAATATTCAAGGCGGGAAAATTGAGAATCGAAGCCTCTTCAGAAATTGTTCCACTGTCGGAGAGCACTGCTCGCGAATGCTTTTGCAACTTTACGTAATCCATAAATCCAAGCGGTTTCAGTAGACGCACTTCTGGATGAAATGTCACTTTTTCCTTGTCCACTTCTTTTTGCGTGCGGGGATGTGTAGATACAATAATCGGTTGATGATAGGTCTCTGCTACGGCATTCAGTACATTGACTAATTTTGAAAAATGAATTTTCGAGGCAATATTTTCCTCACGGTGCGCGCTGACTACAAAGTATTGCCCATCCGTTAAACCCAGTTGGTTTATAATATCGGAACCATCAATTTTGGCCTCATAGTGGTGCAATACCTCGTACATCGGGCTACCGGTCTTGATGATACGATCAGGTGGAAGACCTTCTCGCAAAAGATATTCGCGTGCGATGGTGCTGTATGTCAGGTTCATATCGGCAATATGATCCACGATTTTCCGATTGGTTTCCTCTGGCACGCGCTGGTCAAAACACCGGTTCCCTGCTTCCATATGGAAAATAGGGATTTTCCTGCGTTTGGCAGCAATTGCCGATAAACAACTATTGGTATCGCCGAGAACAAGCAAGGCATCCGGTTGTGTCTGTTCCAACACCGAATCAATGGCGATAATGACCTTTCCAATCGTTTCAGCCGCATTATGGCCTGCCGCATTCAAGAAATAATCCGGCTTTCTAATTTCCAAATCCTTAAAGAAAACCTCATTTAATTCATAGTCGTAATTCTGTCCTGTATGTACAATAACTTGATCGCAATACGTATCCAGCTTTGTCATAACGCGAGATAAGCGGATAATTTCCGGCCGCGTCCCCACAACGGTCATTACCTTTAATTTTTTCATCATTAAACCTTCTGAGCGATGGTGTCCGGTCGTTCGCGGTCAAAGATTTCATTGGCCCAAATCAAAACAACCATTTCTTGTTCACCGATATTAGTAATGTCGTGCGCCCACCCTGGAATAGTCTCGACCACTTCAGGGGTATCGCCATTCACGCAATGGACATGCGTTTCACCCGTATCAATTTGACGAAACTGGAAGCGGGCTTCACCCTTTACGACCAAAAATTTCTCCGTCTTCGTATGATGGTAGTGTCCTCCCCGTGTTATACCCGGATGCGCCGTAAAATATGAGAATTGACCTGAATCATGCGTCTTCAACACTTCCACAAAAAAGCCCCGCGGGTCTTCGTGTTTTTTCAAAGGATAAGAAAACTGCTTGGGCGCAAAGTAGGTAATGAAAGTAGAATAGAGCGCGCGTGTGAGACCGGTGCCTACGGGTTCTGTAATAAGCGATGCCCGACTGTCCTTAAAGGTGCGTAAACGCTGGGCTAAGTCGCCAACCGTAATGGGGTAAACAGGAGAGACCTCCTGGTAGCCATTGTAAGGGGGGCGATTTTCCATAACCCTTAAAAAATCAGAGACGACATCGTCCACATAGACCAAGTGGATTAAGGCTTTGGGATCATTAATTTGGATCGGCAAATCACGCGCAATATTATGACAAAAGGTCGCTACCGCAGAATTATAATTGGGGCGGCACCATTTGCCAAACACATTGGGCAGACGGTAGATATAGGTCGGGGTTCCCGTGGTGGCCGACAATGTATGTAAGGACTCTTCTGCTAAGGCCTTGCTTTGACCATACATCGTATTGTTTTCCGCTTGAATGGAGGATGGATAAAGGATTGGGATAGAACGGCCACAAGACCGAACGGCTTCGCATATAAAGGCGGTTAAATCAGTATTGCCGGTTTTAAATTCCGTCTCTATTTTGGGACGATTCACGCCAGCCAAGTGGAAGATAAAATCAGCTGCAGCGATTTTTCCCGTGAGAGCTGTTAGGGGCTCCCCCTCTAAAAACGTCAAGATTTCAATATTCGGGCGCTCTCTTAAATAGATAACCAGATTCTTCCCAATAAAACCGTTTGCCCCGGTTACTAATACCCTCATATTTTAATCTTCCGCTTCGGCATCTTTGCCCTGCGCAATCCTCTGGATAAATTTTGTTTTCATGAGCAATTTTTGCATGTTGGACAGATTTAAAATTTTCGTATTATGCGAATTATAGTCCTGAAAATGCGAAATTTTCTTTTCCCCCTGTTCCACAAATTTTTCATAATTGAGATCGCGCAAATCCGGAGGAACACGAAAATACTTACCCTGGTCACAGGCTGCGGCCATTTCCTCGCGGCTTAAAAGCGTCTCGTAAAGCTTTTCCCCATGGCGTGTGCCGATAATGTGCACTTTGTGATCCGGCTTCTTCATGATGGATAATATCGCTTGGGCCAATGTTTCCATGGTCGCAGACGGCGCTTTTTGCACAAATATATCTCCGTTGGCTCCCTGTTTGAAGGCATGTAACACCAAATCAACCGAGTCATCTAATGTCATCATAAAACGTGTCATCGCTGGATCAGTAATCGTAATTGGCTTGTTGGCCTTTATTTGGCTTACAAATAGCGGAATAACAGAGCCGCGCGAGGCCATGACATTACCATAACGTGTGCCGCAGATAACGGTTTGTCCCTTATCGAGGTTGCGCGATTTTGCAACCATGACCTTTTCCATCATGGCCTTCGATATGCCCATCGCATTAATTGGATAAACGGCCTTATCTGTACTAAGACATACCACACGTTTTACATGATTTTGGATCGCGGCTTCAAGAAGATTTTCCGTACCCAAAATATTCGTCATAACGGCTTCCATCGGATGAAATTCGCAAGAGGGGACTTGCTTTAGGGCCGCCGCGTGGAAGATGAAGTCTACCCCTCGTGTCGCATTTAATACACTCAAATAATTACGAACATCTCCGAGGTAAAATTTCAGTTTTGAATTTTGATACTTCCTTCGGAGATCCTCTTGTTTTTTTTCATCACGGCTAAAGATACGAATTTCTGTGATATCTGTTTTTAGAAAACG
>JBBTIN010000046.1:0-12062 GCA_038059935.1 Nitrospirota bacterium | reverse complement strand
GTGACACGCCGTTGTCATAACCCAAGGTATCTGGTAAAATAACCTCATGTCTAAACTTCTAACCGAACAATTCGCACATTAAAAACAGAGGTTGTTCTGTCACCAGATGATGGTATGCCCGTTGTGTGTGCCTTTAATTTTGACCATGTGTCTCTGGCCCAACGCGACAAAATTGGAGCAGCACTTTGCAGCCTGCCAGAGTTGAGATGGCCTGAAGTGCGTCGGGCACTCCTTGTGGCATGCGGCTTTGGAGCCCAGGACTGATCGTGGAAACGCTCTATTTCTTGACTGATCTTTTTCTTCATTTGGATCGGCACCTTCAAACCCTCTTTTTGGAATATGGGACCGGTATTTATCTCATCCTTTTCCTGATTATTTTCTGCGAAACAGGATTGGTGGTCGCGCCATTTTTACCCGGCGACTCTCTTTTATTCGCAGCGGGCGCCCTTTTGGCCGGCGGGGCGGCATCGCTAGAATCGGCATTCGGTCTGGTCATCCTTCTTTCAATTGCAGCTATTTTAGGGGATGGCGTCAATTACATCATTGGCGCTCGAATGGGACGGCAAATTTTAGACGGTGGCGGATGGCGGTATCTCAATCGCAATCATCTGGATCGCGCCCAACATTTTTATGAACAACATGGCGGTAAGACCATTGTGTTGGCGCGCTTTCTTCCGATCATCCGAACCTTTGCCCCATTTGTCGCGGGATGCGGCAAAATGGATTATCGGCGTTTTGCCGCTTATAATATTATCGGAGGGATTGTTTGGGTCTCCCTTTTTATTTTGGCCGGCTATTTTTTTGGAAATCTGCCGATCGTCAAAAACAATTTCAAGATCGTGATTCTGGCGATTATCTTCATTTCTATCTTACCGGTCATCATTGAATTTGCAAAAAAACGAACATAGTCTGGAGGCCCCCTCCTTCTCGGCTTTCTTCACACGAGATTTTTCTCTTCTATTTCTTGCCCATTTTTTTTTCGCGTCTGCGGTTTGGCCTTATGTGCTTTTCCCCGTGCATCTAATCGGGTTTGGCGCCAACCCGTTTTCTGTCGGCATCTTCATTGCCGGCGCCTCCGTCTCTAGCATTTTAGTGCGCCCCTTTGTGGGACACCAGATTGATCATCAAGGACGGCGAACCTTTCTCCTTATCGGTGGAATCATTTTTCTATTCACACACCTTTTTTACTTATTACCCAATCGTTTGGGGGCGGCCTTATTTGCCGTTCGTCTACTACACGGTCTTGGAACCGGAATATTGATGGCCACTTTTTTCACACTCGGTGCCGATCTTTCTCCTCCTGCGCGAAGGGTGTCCGGTATTGCCATTTTTGGAATTTCCGGTCAATTAAGCGGGGCATTGAGTGTTTTCCTGGGAGAGAAAATTGTCGCCACCTACGGATTTCCTTCTTTTTTTATTTTCTGCGCGGTCATTTCCGGCATCTCACTCCTCTTCTCTTCCTTTATTCGGGAAACCGTGAATGAAAAACCGGATCCCGCGCGACGCTTGCTTTGGAAAAGGGCACTCACCCCAACACTTCGCATTCCCTTCCTGACCACTTTTTTATTTTCGATGGGCATTACCTCTTATATCGTCTTCTTAAAGCCCTATACCCAAACGTTAGGATTAACCAACGTCTCCAATTTTTTCTTGGCCTATACCGTTTCTGCAATTACGGTTCGACTGGTTGGGCTTGATTATTGTGATCGTTACGGCCCCAAGGCGGTGCTCTATCCCGCCTTATCTTCTTTAGTCGTCGGCATCCTTTTAATTATTATTTTGCCCGGCACCGGAGGACTGATTATCAGCGGCATTTTTTGTGGGTTTGGTCATGGTTGGGTTTTTCCTGCGTTGTCCTCGATTGTGATTTCCCGCGGTGGCGAGTCTTATCGCGGGGGATTTATGACCTTGTACACATTGGTATTTGATTTCGGGGCATTGCTGGGATCACCGCTTCTGGGACTGCTGGTTTCGGGATTAAATTATACGATCATTTACATCATGGCAGCCGCATTGGTCTTGCTCGGGATGGTTTCACTTTATTTTTTTGATCGTGAACCGACCCGTACAGAAGAATAAAGAGAGGGATAAAGGCACCTATACCATCAAGTACCCCTCTCTAAATCATCATAGGGATGCCTTTTTAAGGCTTTGAGAGGGTGGCGGCCAGATCCTCCAGTGTCTCCTTGTAGACTGAATTCCGAATGTCCAGCTTGTAGATTTCAAAATAACTGGCATTTGCATCCAGTCCTTTTTGAATCGCAACGGAGAGTTCCCCCATTTTTCCACCGGTGGTAGACTTCGCGTCCGAAGTAGCCGCAGCCAGCATTTGAAATCCGATGGTCGCTTTTCCGCTATACTGCTTAACCAGTGCATAATAATGAAACGTGTCCTGCGTATAACCGCTCAACCAGTTTCCCTGAACACACATCCTGTCGCCGTGTTTTTCAACACCATATTTTACCGCCGATTCCGCCACGCCATCGTCATAGATCGGCTTTGAGACATTCAGCCCAAGGCATTGTTTTGGGAAAGATTCGGCATACACATCCATCACCTGTTTCCATGCGTTCGCCAACTTATCGGGCGTATACCCGACCTCGACCTGTTGCCATTTTGCCTTGTCCGCATCTGACTTGGGAAGGTGCATCTCTGCGGAAACTTGTGTCGGCCCAGCCATATGGACCAAGACAACCGCAGTGCTCGTCCCATATTTTTCACCCATTTTTTGCACGAAGCGGGTCCAGTATTTCAGATAAGTCTCATCCCACGGGACAGGGAGATAAGGGTTCGAGGGGGGAGCATTGCTGGATTTCTCCCTCGGCTCGAACTCAAACTTCTTGGCTCCAAGCCCGTAAACCCACTCCGGGGTATGAACGCCGGGCAGTACACGGATCAACACTTTTTTCCCTGCAGCTTGTGCGACTTCGATGGACTCATCAAAATATCTAAAGTCATATACGCCATCCGAAAGCTCCACCTTGTTCCAAGTCGTACGCAGACTGACACCCACGACACCGACACCGTTTAGCATATCGGATGTTATGGGATCATTACCTCCGGGCAGATTGTAGATTCCGCTGACCCGAAAAAGGGCAGGACTGCTTGTGTCTGGTGGGGGTGATGTCCCATCGCCTGTGGGTGGGGTAACGGGCGTGGGGCCAATGCCTGTGGTATTGAGTGGCGTTCCCTTAACCTCGGCAAGGGAGATAAAACCGTCTTTATCCTTATCCAGCGCCTCAAAGCGATCTGCTGGCCCTCGAAATTCATCCCGAGCTAACTTCCCGTCTTTGTTTGTATCCATCCGGTCAAAGAGAGTTTTAGCACTGGATGTGGCACTAGGCCCGCCCCCTGTCCCAGGCGGATTTGGGGTGGAAGTGCCCACCGACGGATCATCCGCGTCGGGGTCTGGATCAGTCGGCTCCCGTTCCGTAGACAGGGTTTTCAACAGCGGAGTTTTCTCCGCCTCGGCAAGGGAGATAAAACCATCGCCGTCTTTGTCCATCTCCTTAAAGGCATCGGGAGACCCACGAAACTCGTCCTTCGATAACTTTTTGTCTTTATTCTTATCCATCAGTTCAAACCGGGTTTTGCCACCTGGACCCGTGCCTGCACCTGTACCCATCAGCGGCGTTCCAGCAGCCTCGTCACGAGAAATAAAACCATTCTTGTTCTTATCGTGCTTATCAAAGAGAGCATCTGTACCACCCAGATCCTCCCTTGATAATTTCCCGTCGCCATTGGTATCGCTTCGATCAAATCGGGTTTTTCCATCCGTACCCGGCGTGCCACCCTCTGGAGGAGTCACGGGACGAGGTGCCTCCCCTTTCTTCACCGCGATGGCAAGGAAGGATCGTTCTCTGCCCTTCTTTTCACTGGATGGCTCCGCCTTTTTCTCATTGCTCCTGAAGAACCCGGACACATGGACATATTTATTCACAAGGTTTTTGTCAAACACAATACCCTCTGGATTGAGCAAAAAGTCCGACAAAACCACCTTGAGCTTGTACACACAACCCACACCTGGGGATGAAAGGCATTGCTCTGCCTTGGGCAGACTTCCTGTTGTCGTCGCAGTGAAGGTTGTCGTTGCCACGCCATGCTTTCCAGCAGGGACTTCCAGAACAAAAACAAACCCGTCCTCCGCGACATCAAGAACCTTTCCCCCGACATGATCGGGTTTCGCCTGCTTTACCTCACCGGCCTTCATATAATAAGTACTGGGCACTATTGGGGCGGGAGAAGGGGCGGGAATCAGCAATCCTGAAACCGCTACGGCCTCTCCCCGTTCCAAATCTTGACAGAAAATCGGGTCCCCTTTCTCGCTAAGCAGTTTGGCACTGCTGATATTCACATGCCAATCAACACCGGGGAATAATTCTGTATCCACTGTAGACGTGGCAATCCCTGGAGTTAGGATGCGATGAACACCCGTGAGCGCACTCACAACATGGATCGCTTCTTGACCCTCTTTACATTGCGGCGACTTTGCAATAAAGCCCTTAACGCGTGTTGGATAGATCATAATAAGATTCGCAGCAACGGCACTTGATATCGTCGAGCTGCCAATCACTTCAACAGACTGACCATTCACCAATTTCGGTGGCTCCGCAGGCTGAAGCGTCGTTGATGTTCCCTTGGATTGCGCAAGAGAAATCTTTGTCGTTTCCAGGTAGGTGACCATCACTTTTTTTGTTCCCGTTCCAGACGTATCGCGATCTTTATCATGCAAGAAAACCAGTTCAAAACTGTCGCTTTTGAGGGAGCTCACCACCCCACGGAGAGATGCCTTATTCTTATCTTTAGGAGAGATCAACACCTGCGTTGCCGCCAAGACACGCTCCTTAAATACGCCGCTTACCGTAACATTCATCCCCTTTTCCAGTGTCTTGAAAAGAGCCGGTTTGCCAGCATTTAAGATTTCTGCTTGGGTTGCATCCACTGGAATAAAGTGGCTGCGCCCTTCATATTTTAGTGAAAAACTATCGGCCACCCCTTTGATGCCCGGAATGCGGACAATCTCACCTTCCATCGGCTTAACATCCACGCCTTCGGGATGGGTCTTTTTATCAATGGCTTTGACCGACCCTGTTGGCTCTAAAACAGGCCCGCCGGTAACCGGATCAACCTGTACGGAATCCGCAACATTGAAATCCACTTGAACCGTTGCCCCCTCGTTGCTGGAAGTCGAAATGGGGGTTCGCGGTTTAATTCTTAATTTACGATCGGTAACGCCAATTTCGGTTTTGCCAAGTCGCGTGTTATCCAGTAGGACAATCTCCGGGCGAGACACGCTAAGCTCGACCTCATGGATGGCAGCACCCAAAAGTTGAGCACTGGCGAGCACCTTGCTGACTCCGTCTAACTCCAACAGATCCACTCGGATTGGCAAATTGTCAGGAAGCGGAACAGAAATGGTCCCGTTATCGGTTGTCAGGACGATGGGACTTTCAATATCCACGATCACGCTCTTAAAGTCATCACTGGGGGCATCGGTTAAGAGAAAGGTGGTCGTCTGTTCCGCCGTTTCAATGGCTTCAGTAATCAAATCCTCCTCGGAAACAGTCTTGGTCGTGTCACACCCCAATAGCCAGATGATCCCAAGCATCCCTATGAATATCCTCTTGAGTCTTTGTGTGGCCTGTGTTCTCATTTCTTTCTCCTTATTTATTGGGGCATTTTCTTTATTCTGCTCGTCTTTCATAACTTGCAATATAGATTTTCCTATTGCAAGTTTATTGCTACTTGATGAGGGCTTGTTGGTCGGGACAATTGATTGCCCTATTACAGGCAAAGTTCGAGGCCGTCAATGCGCAACTTAAACACAACTCTCTTGACAAGTTCCGACACGCCTTACTTTGGTAACGAAGCCAAATGATCTTCCCCATCAGACGGGGACACCGTCGTTCGGGACAAGACATAGTCTACCGAACTTTCCGTCGTCTTGATAAAGGGAAGCGGATAAAAGCCGACCCATAAAATAAAGACCGTCAATGCCGCACAAATGCTGATCTCATAGCGATTGAGATCCGCCATCGCACGATTCTCATCGGATATCACCTCTCCAAGCATCACCCGCTGATAAAGCCAAAAAAGATAAGCAGCACCTAAAAGCACACCAAAAATAGCCGGAATCAGATAGAACAAATGCGCCTCCCCTTCTGCTGCACCCAATAAAATCAGCAGCTCCCCCACAAAACCGTTGGTGCCCGGAAAGGCCAGTGATGAAAGGGAAATCAACAGATAAAATCCAGCCAAAATGGGAACAGACTTCCACAACCCGCCAAACGCAGAAATGGCTTTGGTATGACGGCGGTTATAAAGAAAACCCACCACAAAGAAAAGTCCAGCCGTGGAAATCCCATGATTAAACATCTGAATGATCGCGCCCGTCACACCTGTTTCATTGAGTGTAAAAATGCCCAATACGACAAATCCCATATGGCTAATGGAAGAATAGGCAATGAGTTTCTTCATATCGTCCTGCGCCAATGCCAATAGCGCACCATAGACAATCCCAATCACCGCCAACGCCAACATAAAAGGAGCCGCCACTTGTGAGGCATCCGGAAGCAGCGGCAATGAAAAACGAATAAATCCATACGTACCCATCTTCAATAGCACACCCGCAAGTAAGACCGATCCTGCAGTGGGCGCCTGAACATGCGCGTCGGGCAGCCACGTATGAAACGGAAACATCGGCACCTTGAACGCAAATCCAAAAAACAAAAGAAGAAAGATAGTCATTTGTGTTCGCGGTGCAATCGGGGCTTCAAGCAAATCAAGCAGATCAAACGAGATCGTCTTTTGCAGTCCATTAACGATAGCAAAATCTTGATAATTTAATGCCAGCATCACAAAGCCAATCAGCATGAGTACCGAGCCCAGCAGTGTGTATAAAACAAATTTCAGTGAGGCGTAATCGCGCCCTTCCCCTCCCCAAATTTTAATCAGAAAATACATCGGGATCAGCATAATCTCCCAGAAGAGAAAGAATAAGAAAAGATTGATGGCCACAAAGACCCCCAGCAGCGTTGTCGTTAATGTCAAAATGCAAATCAGATAGGGCTTAATGCCCTCAATGCCAGTCCACGAAAAGAGCACCACCAAAAATGAGAGAAAAGCAGTCAGGATCACCAGCAGAAGGCTGATGCCATCTATGCCGACGTGGTAGGAGGCGCCAATCGCGGGAATCCAATTGACCTGCTCTACAAACTGCATATCGGCGGTATTCCAAAAGAAAAAGACAAGAAGCAGGATAGAAAGAACAAATGAGATTAGGGTGGACGAAGCGGCGAAAACCTTCATTTCTGTTTCGTCTTTCAGGCAGGCGATTAAGATCGCTGTCAGTGCGGGAAGAAAGACAATCAGTGAGAGAATCGGAAACCCGATTTGATTGATCGCAAAAATTTCACCCAGTGTCGTTAGCATATTCCCCTTACGAAAATGGGCGAGGGACCCTCGCCCCTACTTAGTGCCCAAACGGAAACTCCATCTTTTGTCATTTCGACCAAAGGGAGAAATCTGTTACCTCAATGTTATCAAGCTCGTGAGATTTCTCACGACGTTCGAAATGACAAAGAAAGAGTCTTTTGTTTAGCCCCTACTTACAATACCTTTCTCAATATCAGATAAACATTCACCAATAGAAAAATTCCCACAATCAATATCATCGCGTAATGATGCACGGAGCCCGTCTGAAGCCGTCTGAAAATGCTCGCCCCGATATGATTCATATAGCCGATCCAATTGATAAAACCATAAACAACATATTTCTCAAAGCGGTTGGCACCACGGCTGCCACGAAACGCCTCATCCCCGACCTGATTCACCATCCCATCAATCACAAAAATATCAAACTTTCTGCAACGTGCGACAAATCGCTTCATTGGGGCAATGACAATCTGCCGATAACTATTGGAAACAAACGCCTCATACGCTGCAATTGGCCCAGATGCAAACCGCATGAAAAGCGCGCCGCCTTTTCGATAAAACCAATCGGTATCCACATTGATCACGGGATGCGGATGCAAATATTTCAAAGCCAGAGAAAATACCAATCCGGTCAGTCCCAACATTTGAAGGGCATGCACCAGATGTTCGGCCGTAAACGGATTATACTCAACAGGATAAGGCAGCACCTGATAAAGCAGCCCCGGAAAGATGCCGAGCAACAGACAAAGACTCGCTGCAATCCCCATGGCGGCAGTGCAACCTCCCGGCATGCTGGTGGCCGTGCCACCCACCGTTATGCTTCCCTTCGCAGCAGACGCTCCCGTCACAGGGGAGAGGCCTCCGGCAGGAGCCGTTCCCCCTCCAAGGGAAGCATTACGGCAGGCGGCACTGCCGCCAAAGACTGCGTAAGGCAATTTTAGCGTTGTTGAAATGAACGTGCCGCAGGAGGCAATCGTCATCATCAAATAAACCGCAACCTGATGTGCCTCGGCCGCCGCCGAGATGGTCATAGACTTACTGATAAATCCGGAGAAAAGTGGAAATCCGGAAATCGAAAGTCCGCCAACCATATAAAGCAGAAAGACCAGCGGCATCGTTTTATAAAGCCCGCCCAACTCGGTCGCCTTTCTCTTCCCCGTCACAAACAAGACCGAACTCATCCCCATCATCAGCAACGCCTTATAAAGGATATGCGCAAATGCGTGCGCCACCGCGCCGTTAATTGCAAGCGGCGTTCCGATTCCAACCCCTGCCACCATGAAGCCCACCTGACTAATAATATGATAAGCCAAAAGACGTCGAATATCGTTTTCCAGCATCGCGTACAAAACGCCATAAAGCGTCATCACTGCACCCAGCATGGCAAGCGGCGTAAATCCAGCAAAGCCACGGATCAATACATAGACCGCTGTCTTTGTCGTAAACGCGCTTAAAAAAACAATCCCAGTGACCGTGGCTTCTGGATACGCATCGGCAAGCCACGCATGAATCGGCGGAACTGCCGCATTGACCAAAAAGCCAATGAGAATCAATATTTGCGCAACGCCTATCTCGTTAAAGGCGGAAAAGGTTGGCTCATTTCCATCGGCCAAGTAAAGAACGATTCCGGCCAGCAAACAGACGCCTCCAAAAAGATGCACCAGCAAATACCGAAACCCGGCCTTGGTATTTCCACCCAGAAAGATTAAGACCGCAGAAGAAAATGCCATCGCCTCCCAAAAGAGAAAGAGGGTAATGAGATCACCAGCAAAGACCGCGCCAATGGCCGATCCGGCATACAAAAGTGCAGCAACATGCTCTGTCGTTCGTTTGACATGAAGCGAGTAGATCATCCCAATCACGGTAATCAGCGTAAAAATATATCCAAAGACAAGGCTCAACCGATCCACTCGCCCAAATGTGAGCGACATATCCATCAGCGATAATTCGCCGTAAATACCTTCTGGAAAAATTAATAACGATAGAAAGGCCAATGCGGGCATGCCCAAAAGTAAAATCGGCCTTGCCTTCTGATGAAGAAAGGGAATCAGTCCCGCAGCGGAAAAAAAGAAAAGTGAGGGGTGAAGCCATCCGCTCATTGAATCACCTGCTTTGCTAATTCCAGAAAATATTGCGGGAAAAGACCGACCAAGACCGAGCCGATCGCCGTGACCATCAACGGAACGACAATGAATGGCGACGATTCCGCGATCTCTTTTTCCGGATGCAGTGCATCCGTATGCGCCGCGTCCGCGCCTAACGCTTGAGGCAAAAATGCTGCCTGCGCGGCCTCTTTGAACTTATCTTCTGCTTCATTATTAAAAAACGCTTTCTGAATGATCGGCAGAAAATAGGCTGCGTTTAAGATCGTACTACTCAACAATACAATCAGGACAGGATACTGATTGGCTTCAATCGCCCCAACGGCCAGATACCATTTGGACACAAATCCAGCAAGCGGCGGGACACCAATCATCCCAAACGCGCCGATCGCAAAGGCCGTCATCGTCCACGGCATTTTTCGTCCAATGCCAGAAAGCTCGCTGATTTTCGTTTTATGCGCGGTGACATAAAGCGAGCCAGCGCACATAAAGAGCGTGATTTTTGAAAAGGCGTGCGCGGCAATATGGACAATCCCCCCCATCATCCCGCTGGGCGAAAGCAACACCGCGCCCAACACAATATACGAAAGCTGACTCACGGTAGAGTAGGCCAATCGTGCTTTGAGATTATCCTGGGTCAACGCGTACACGGATGCCATGATGATCGTAAACGAAGTGAGATAAAGCGTCATGACTCCCAGGCCCAGCGTCTCCATCATGTCCACGCCAAAGATATGAAAGATGATACGCAAGACCGAGAAGACCCCGACCTTCACCACAGCGACCGCGTGTAATAATGCGGAAACCGGGGTCGGTGCGACCATCGCCGCAGGCAGCCAACTATGAAGTGGCATGATTGCGGCCTTTGCGAATCCAATCAGAAACAGGACATAAATGACTGTGAGGAGACCGCTTTCCACTTCTTCGCCTTCAAAAGCAGGGGCAAAAATGCCGCCGGGAATAAAATCCAATGTTCCGGCAATGCTGTATGTGAGTACGATGGCGGCTAAAAGCGCGCTTTTGGATGCGCCCGCGAGATAGATCAAATACTTCTTGGTTCCGAAAGATGCCTCCGCCGTTTCTTTATGTCCGACCAAGGGAACCGTGACCAGTGAAAGCATTTCGTAGAAAACATAGAGCGTCAGTAAATTGGCCGAAAAGGCCACACCCATCGTTGCGGAGATGGCCAACGCAAAACAGGAAAAAAACCGGGTTTGATTTTTTTCATGCGCGCCTCGCATATATCCAATCGAGTAAAAAGAAGTCACAATCCATAACAATGAGGCAACCGAGGCAAACAAAAATCCGAGCGCGTCTACGCGAAGCGAAAATTGCAATCCGGGAATAAAGGTATAAAGCGGAAAGACGATCACCTGTCCGGCGAAGATAATCGGGGCCATCGAGATCACCACGAGAAACTTCAGAATGCCGGCAATCACCGATGCCGTCTCCCGATAGTTGGGGTGTTTATCGAACAAGATGATCGGCAAAATAGCCGATAACGAAATAAAAATAATCAGGAGCGGTTTGATCGAAACGACTTCTACCATTTTAGTAAGTTAATTTCATCCACGTCGGTTGTTGCCTTGCGGCGAAAAAGGACGACGATAATGGCCAAGCCAATCGCCGCCTCCGCTGCTGCTATCGTAATCACAAAGAGAGAAATGATCTGTCCCGTGTGCGATTCTAAGTTCTGGGAAAAGGCAACCAGATTGATATTGGCAGCATTCAACATCAATTCAATCGAATAAAGAATGATTAAAAAATTGCGTCGCACCAAAACCCCGATCAGGCCAATGACAAACATCAGGGTTGAAACAACAACATAGTAAGAAACAGGAATCATATTTCCTCATTATTGTAGGGGCGAGGCGCGCCATTGTAGGGGCATGGCATGCCGTGCCCCTACCGAGTCGGTGTTTGTTTTGCCAAGACCAGCGCTCCGACAACGCCTCCTAATAATAAAACGCCAATCACTTCAAATTGCAAAAGATAGTCGGTAAAAAGAACGGTTCCAATTGACGCGGTATTGCCTATAGATTGTGTCGGCTGCGGATTCAGATTTTTTGCAAAAGTAGATTGAGAAAGCACGAGCAAAATCTCTCCCACCAGAACCGCACCAAAAAAGAGACCCCATCCGGCTTGTTCATGAACAACCTTCTCCTGCTGCTTGAGGTTCAAAAGCATCAATACAAACAGATAAAGCACCAAGATCGCGCCCGCGTAGATAATAATTTGTATCGCGGCGATAAACTCCGCGTTAAGAAGAATAAAAAGTCCGGCAACGTGCAGCAACGCGGAAAGCAGGGCAACGGTACAATGCACCGGACTCTGAAGAAAAATCGTGAGAGCAGAGGAGATTAGTGTGGCTATAGCAAAGTAGAAAAAAAACAAAGATTGCGTCATAAACGAAGCACTCCCTCCTTCAAGTCGTTATCATAACCCACCCCATTACTTGAAAGAAAGAGGCGAACCGCGTCTGTTTCACCACCTCGCTAATGCGGCCATTAAATCGCTCCACCATCC
>JBBTIN010000045.1:0-5675 GCA_038059935.1 Nitrospirota bacterium | reverse complement strand
ATCAACCGGAAATAATACGGCACAATATAAATATTATAGACCTGACCCCAATGTTACACACAGGAGCTATCTTACTGACATTTTGTTCTGGCTATCACAAAGGCTATAACGCGACCTTGATGATTCCAGTTTAACATTGTATAGTGCTTGTTTATGATCAAAACGCATATTTTGGGTAATGGAATCATTCCTTTTAAGCCGGTTTTCCTCTTGACCGATATTGCAGTTTATCTGGCGTTGATCCTCTTTTTTTGTTCGTTTTTCTACGCACTCAAACGAAAGACATTTCGCATAGCCGTCAAACACATTGCCGGTCGCGGCAGCGCTTGTGCTTCATTCATTATTTTACTTTTTTATGTTTTTGTAGGGATCACCGACTCCGTTCATTTTCGGCTTCGCGTTTCAGAGGAAATGCCCCAAGCCGCGACGGCCTCCCCCGATGCCGCTTGGGAGTCCGAGGTTTTATCTCTACTGGATTATGGGATGACCCCCTTACGCACGCAAACTGAAAAAAGCTACTCCGCCCCTTTGGCCATGAAGGCATTTACAGAAGAAACCTTGGAAGATAAGTCAGGCAAAAAGAAACGCGTTTATCCTAGGCTCCGCTACGGCGGAAGCCATTTGGAAAGTCAAGGCGAACACTTCTACGATATTCTCCGTACCGCATTGCGGGGTTTATTTGCGGGGATCGCAGTGACCCTCCCCCTCCTGCTGGTCTTTACCTTTGGGCTTAGCCGCGCTTATCATGATCGCTTTTGGCTTGCTTGGAAACGATTTTTTTATGAGGCCTATCCCATCGCATGGCGCGCGATTTTCTCTACGGTGGGAATGCTGATCCTCCTTCTTTTTGTGATCATTCCGCTTTCCCGCGATTATCATTTTTTGGGCACCGATAAAGTTGGACAAGACGTACTCTATCTTTCTTTAAAGGCGATTCGAACTGGCCTTGTGATTGGTTCATTGACCACTTTAATGATGCTTCCGTTTGCTATTTTTTTTGGAATAGGCTCCGGCTACTTTAAAGGATGGGTGGACGATCTGATTTCGTATATTTATACGACACTCAATTCGGTGCCGGGCGTACTGCTGATCGCGGCGGCCGTCCTCATTTTGGATACGTATATGGACAGCCACTTGGACGATTTTACGAGTATTGCCGAGCGGGCCGATCTTCGTTTATTCTTCCTGTGTTTAATTTTGGGGGGGACGGGCTGGATCGGTCTTTGCCGGCTGCTGCGTGGCGAGACGTTAAAAATATCCGAGTTGGAATATATTCAATCGGCCGTTGCGCTTGGAACAAGAGGCGGTCGGATTATTCTTAGGCATATCGTTCCGAATGTCATGCATATTGTGCTTATTGTAACCGCGTTGGAATTTTCTGGATTGGTGTTGGCCGAAGCCGTTCTCTCTTATGTCGGCATTGGCGTAGACCCGGCAATGATTTCGTGGGGCAACATGATTAACAGCGCCCGATTAGAGATGGCGCGCGAGCCTGTGGTCTGGTGGTCACTTTTCGCCGCATTGATCATGATGTTTGGATTGGTGTTATCGGCCAATCTTTTTTCAGACGCGCTGCGCGACGCGCTCGATCCGCGTTTAAAGGGGAGAGGCATATCGTAAATGAACGAACCCCTTCTTTCAATAAAAAATCTTCGCACCCATTTTGATACCGGCGAGGGAATCGTCCGCGCGGTAGATGACATTTCGCTGGATATTCAACAAGGAGAGGTCTTTTGTCTGTTGGGGGAGTCCGGATGCGGAAAGTCCATAACGGCGCTTTCACTCCTGCGATTGGTGCCGCACCCGGGCGGCATTGTGTCAGGCTCCATCGCGCTTCATGGGGAAGATTTGTGCCAATTATCGGAGGCACAAATGAGAACGATTCGCGGGCGAAAGATCGCGATGATCTTTCAGGAACCCATGACCGCGCTCAATCCCGTGATGACCATCGGTGAGCAAATTGCCGAGCCAATTTTATGTCATTTGAAAGAGACCCAAAAAAATGCGCGCAAAAAAGTACTAACGCTTTTGGATCAAGTGGGAATTGCCGATCCCGATTTATGTTACAACGACTATCCGCATCATCTGTCCGGCGGCATGAAGCAGCGCGTGATGATTGCGATGGCGTTATCGTGCGAGCCGGAAATCTTGATTGCCGATGAGCCAACCACCGCGCTCGATGTGACCATTCAAGCGCAAATTCTCAATCTGCTTCGGGGGATTCAAAAAGAACGCGGGATGGCGATTTTATTCATTACGCACGATCTGGGCGTTGTATCGGAGATTGCCGATCAGGTCGCCGTTATGTACGCGGGACAGATTGTCGAACGCGCCGATAAGATCGCTTTTTTTGAAAATCCGATGCACCCGTACTCCAAGAAGCTTTTTGATTCTCTTCCTTATAAGACAAAGCGGGGGACGGAACTCTCTGTGATCCGAGGAAGCGTTCCGTCCCTTTCTCATCATTTTACTGGATGCCGATTTGTGAATCGCTGTCATTGGGCGTGGGAGGTTTGCGAACCGACGCCGCCTAAATGGATTGAGGCCAAAACGGGTGAAGGGGTTTTGTGTCATCTCTATGATCCCAATGTGGCCGCGGAGCATCACGCGCTCTCGCCTACCGGCCCAACGTGGGAAGAAGAAGGTGGCCAGCCAGGGCCAGGACTAGAGCAGCAAAGCGCAGGCGAAAAAAAGGAAGCGGGAGCCGTGCCACTTTTATCCGTTTCCGATCTGGCCGTTCATTTTCCGATACGAAAAGGATTTTTTCGGTCGGTCGTCGGGGCCGTGAAGGCGGTAGACGGCGTCTCGTTTGAGATTCATTCGGGGGAAACGGTTGCGCTCGTTGGAGAATCGGGCTGCGGAAAAACGACAACGGGCAAGGCCATCATTCGGCTGACGCAGCAAACCGGCGGCCGCGTTTCTTTTCGTGGACTTGATCTCTCCAAACTATCGGAAAACAATTTTCGAAAAATACGAAAGGCATTGCAAATGGTCTTTCAGGACCCATACGCCTCGCTCAATCCCAGAATGACCATCGGAGAGATTCTTTGCGAGGGGCTGCGGGCGGCCAAGATCAATCGGATCGAATGGAAGAATCAGGTGGATCAACTCTTAGAACAGGTTGGGCTTTCGGTAGATGCGAAAGATCGGTATCCGCACGAATTTTCGGGCGGGCAGCGGCAGCGAATTGCAATTGCGCGCGCGCTTTCTGTCAATCCCAGCTTGATTGTTTGTGATGAACCGACCTCGGCACTCGATGTTTCCGTTCAGGCGCAAATCTTAAATCTGCTTAAAAGTCTTCAGCGCCGTTTGGGACTGGCCTATCTTTTTATTACCCACAATCTTTCGATTGTGGAGTATTTCGCCGATTACGTCGCGGTCATGTATCTTGGAAAGATTGTTGAGTATGGCACGGTGGAGCAAGTTTTCTCCGCGCCGCAGCATCCTTACACGGAGGCCCTTTTATCGGCGATGCCAAAAATAGACGTGGCGAAAAAGCAAGCAATCGTACACTTAGAAGGGGACATTCCCTCTCCGGCGGCACCTCCCCCCGGATGTTATTTTCACACCCGCTGTCCGCACGTCATGCCGGAGTGCAAAGAGATTTATCCGGCGGTCACCGAAAAAGAGCCGGGGCATGGTGTGGCCTGTCATCTCTACGATTTTCCCGAATGAACGGGCCCGGATTGATTACCCATTGCTGGCATGCCATCGGCCTCAGCTTTTGGTGGACGATCTTCAAGGTTTTCAATCGCGTCGAGGTGTTCGGCGCGGAGAATATTCCGAAAAAGGGGGAGCCCGGCGTGATGCTTCTCTATAATCATATCTCCGCGATTGATCCTTTTTTAGTGGCGGTGACTGCGATGCCGTTTTTCTCGCCGATTTGGTGGCGGGCACCGGCCAAGGCAGAGCTCTTTGACGTTCCGATTGTTCGCAACATTATCGCATCATGGGGGGCATTTCCCGTCCATCGCGGCAAGGGGGATTTGAAAGCCATTGAAAAGATGGCGAAGCTTTTGCAAAGTTCGGTGGTGCTGATCGCCCCCGAAGGAACCCGCTCAACAACGGGAGAACTTCTCAAAGGGAAATCGGGCGTGGGGAAGATTATCTATGATGGACGGCCTAACAAGGTGATTCCCGTTCGCGTGCGCGGCGTGGATTTGGTGTTGCCCAAGGGCGCGATTATGCCTCGCGTGGGCAAAAAAACGCAGATTCATTTTGGCGAACCGATGCTGATGGATTCATTTTATGCCTTGCCGGAATCGCTTGAAACTTCCCGAAAGATTGTAGATGCGGTGATGGAAGCACTTGGGAAGTTGTAGGGCATGCTATTTTATAATTTGGCTCAAGTCAAAAATCGGCAGTAAAACGGCCAACACAATAAACAACACCACCCCTCCCATCACCAGAATCATCATGGGGCCAAGCAATGAAGTGAGCGTCGTCACTGCAATTTCAACTTCACTCTCATACGATTGAGAGACCTTTTCCAACATGGGTTCCAGATCGCCGCTCTTTTCTCCCACGGCAATGAGATGGGTCAAAAGCGGCGGGAAAAGACCGCTCTTTTTGAGCGGCTCGGCAATCCCTTCTCCCTCTCGAATATTCTCACGTGCCGTAATAATCGCCTTCTCAATCACCTTGTTTTCCACCACGTCTTGAACAATCGCCAATGCCGGTAAAAGCGGAATCCCTGCCTCAAGCAGCGTCGCCAGCGTCTTTGCAAAACGGGCAATCGCCATCATCTTAAAAAGCTTGCCGACCAAAGGCAAGGTAATTGAAATCCGGTCATAATGCCACCGCCCGGCTTCCGTCGCGACATAACGCTTCAGCCAAAAGACAGCAAGCACAATCAGCAAAATAAAAATCCATCCGTAGTGTCGTAAAAAATGACTGATCGCAAGCAGAATAACCGTCGGAAGCGGAAGGGCATGATTGAGATCCGAAAAAATGCTGGTGACTTTCGGCACGACAAAGGAGACCAGAAAGATGAGAATGATGCCGCTTAAAATCATCATCAAGATGGGATAGGCTAAAATGGAAGAAATCTTTTTGCGGAGCGCGACGGAGGATTCCAAATATTGGGCCATTCGCACCAAAATGCGATCGAGCGTTCCGGAAGCCTCTCCGGCTTTCACCATCTGCCGATAAAGGGCAGAAAAGGTCTTGGGGTGTTGGGCCAACGCGTCGGCAAAGGACGCGCCCTCTCGAACCTTATCGCGGACAGCAGCCCACACTTGACGATGAACCGGGTCTTCAACCTGCTCGATCATCGCGGCCAGCGCCTCCATCAATGGGACGTTTGCCCCCAACAGCGTTGCCAATTGCCGCGTCATGACCGCTGTTTCAGAAAGTGGAATCTTATCTGAAAAGAAAATGTCGTTTTGTTGTGCCTTTTCGGAAACGCTTGTGAGATCGGTCGTAAAAATTCCGTCTTGTCTCAGTTTCGCGCGGGCGGAGCGGGGGAGATCCGCCTCGATCATGCCGGAAATTGTTTTTCCCTGACTATCAAAGCCTTTATATTCGTAGACGGCCAATCAGAATCTCCTTCACCCCAGCATTAAGAATGCATCTAAAAACCGTGCCCATTATGCCTTTCGCTCTCATCATCGTCAATCTTTCGTTATAGATCAAATTAAAGGTTACCGGGATGGGAGCGGATAGATCATAATGGG
>JBBTIN010000044.1:0-9020 GCA_038059935.1 Nitrospirota bacterium | reverse complement strand
AAAGACGCGGCGCACCCGCAATCATTTTCTTTTTCCACAGCCCAATCTGGATCGGGGGTGCGACCCCTGCGAGATGCACCCCATATTCAGACGAAAGCTCCGACAATGTCCGATCCTTCCTCAATGCCGCTAAACCGACTTTCGCCTTAAATTCGTTCGTATGATTCTTCTTTATTCCCTCGCAGGGGTCGCACCCCATCTGGACTCCTCCTTAAAACCATCTTAAGTTGACGGCTTTTTGCTGGAAAGTTTCGGGGTCCACTATAGACATCAGGATTGTAATTAACGGCTAAATTATAATAGGATACTGCGTTCACAAAACGATGGAGGGACAATGGAAAGACCCGTACAAATGGCTGCACGATTTGAAGGAAAAAAGAAGCTGGGCGATACGCTCATTGAGTCTGGCCTCCTCACAAGAGATCAATTAAAATCGGCCCTTCTCGAACAAATGAAAACGGGAAAACGGCTGGGGGATCAATTGCTTGATCTAAAACTCGTTTCAGAAAGTCAATTGGCCTACTGTCTTGCGTCTCAAGCGGGCATTATTTTCGTAGACCCCACTGCGATTCGAATTCCCTCTGAATTATTCAAATTGATCCCCGAAAATTTGGCAAAACAGCATCTGGCCGTTCCGCTACAAATCAAGGGGGATAAATTAGTGGTCGCGATGGTGGATCCGCTCGATTACGAGTCCATCAACGATCTTCGATTCCATGCCAGTATCGAGATTCAGCCTGTCGTTGCTGCACGCAGAGAAATTTTAGAGACGATTGATCAGAGTTATCATCTGACCGCCTCGATTGAGCAGGTGCTAAGATCCGCCGAGAAGGAATTAGGCGCCTCGACCGTGCAGATCATTCCAGACCAGTTTGATTTTGTCTTTGCGGAAGAGACCGGGCTGATGGAAGAGGGCAATCGGATGGAGCTACTTGATCGCCTCTTGACGTACATTCTGACGAAGGCCATTAAACTCTCCTCCAGTGATATTCATATTGAGCCGGGCAAGAGCCGTGTTTGGGTTCGGTATCGCCTGGATGGCATTTTGAAGGACGATTTAAGACTGCCAAAAGGGGTTCAATACCAATTGATTTCCAAAATTAAGATGATGTCCAAGTTAAAAACAAACGAGAAGAAAGTTGCGCAAGACGGCGCAATTCGCGTCACGCTGGATAACGAACCTTACGATCTTCGGGTTTCCGTGATGCCGGGGGTACAAGGGGAGAAGGTGACGATCCAGATTATGGATCAGTCGAAACTGGCGTTTGATTTTGAGCAACTGGGTTTTTCGTCAAAAGATATTGCCGTAACACAACAATTACTCAAAAGACGTAAGGGATTGATTTTAACCACAGGGCCGACCGGCACAGGAAAAACGACAACGTTATATCGGTTGATTAAAGATTTTAAGGCAAAAGGAAATAGTGTTACGACGATTGAAGACCCCGTGGAGTATAGCGTAGACGGCATTAACCAAATCCAAATTGATCCAGATAATGGCATGACGTTCGCGGTCACGTTGAAATCTCTTTTACGGCAAGACCCGAACGTGATTTTAGTCGGTGAAATTCGAGATTTTGAAACGGCAGAGATTGCCCTTCGAACAGCGATGAGCGGGTATCTTGTGTTTTCATCTATTCCGACAACCGATGCCCTATCGGCCATCTCCCTTTTAATCAATCTGGGTGTGCCGCGCTATCTTATTGCGACCACGGTCACCGGTATTATTGGACAGCGATTGGTGCGCGTTTTATGTCCTGCGTGTAAAGGAGGGGTTGCCGCAACGCAGGAGCCGATTGCCAAACCGGTTTCTTCAGACGGCATGGCATTGAAAGCGCAGGGGTGTAAGGTTTGTAACTATATGGGTTACAAAGGAAGGACAGGCATTTTCGAGGTAATTCCGCTTTCTTCAAAGTTAAGGGAGATGATTACTTCCGGCGCAACTGAAGATGAAATGCGTGCAACCGTTGCAACAGAAGGCATCCAGACCATTTATGATGATGGTATGAGTAAGATTAAACAGGGTCTGACCACACTGGAGGAGGTTCACCGCGTTATTGATACAGAAAATATTCTAAAAACGGCCTGCCCGCAATGCCATCGTCTGATTCAAATGGACTTTCTCATTTGTCCGCATTGCGCAACGCCGTCTCCTTATGTTTGCGCTGCGTGTGCCAAACCGCAGCGTTCTGAATGGGCCATCTGCCCCTTCTGCCGACATCAAAAGGCCGAAGGGATACGCCCCACTCCACACAGGTAAAATAAATTAGTGAAGACATCAGACGTTCGGGTTCGATTCGCGCCAAGTCCCACGGGGTTTCTGCATATTGGCGGGGCGCGAACCGCCCTTTTTAATTGGCTCTTCGCGCGTTCAAAAGGCGGCAAGTTCTTTCTTCGCATTGAAGATACCGATTTGTCTCGCTCCACTGAAGAGGCGATTGATGCAATTATTGATGGGCTGTCTTGGCTCGGCATTCATTGGGATCACTGGGAAGAAGAGACGACGACCCATCCAACCCGTCAGACCGCGCGATTAAAAATATATCGAGAAAAAGTCTTTGAATTGTTGGATCGTGGACGTGCTTATCTTTGTTATTGCACGCCGGAAGAATTAGAGTCGCGCAGAAAAGACGCGCTCGCAGAAGGACGGGTTCCCCGTTATGATGGCCGTTGTAAAAATCGAACAAGCCCAATTCCGGGGAGAGATCCGGCCATTCGATTTGCTGCAGAAACTACTGGCACCATTTGTATTGATGATTTGGTCAAGGGCAGCGTCACCTTTGATGCGAGTATCATGGATGATTTGATTATTCTGCGCTCTGATGGAACACCCACTTATAATTTTTGTGTTGTTGTTGATGATGTGGATATGGCCATTACCCATGTGATTCGCGGCGATGATCACTTGAACAATACCCCGCGTCAGGTTGGCCTTTATCAAGCGATGGGATATCCGATTCCGGCGTTTGGCCATCTCTCGATGATTTTGGGCGCGGACAAAACTCGTTTATCAAAACGGCATGGCGCGACTGCGGTGCAACAATATCGAGACGAAGGGTATCTTCCAGAGGCCATGATCAATTATCTGGTGCGATTGGGATGGTCGTATAAAGATCAGGAAATTTTCAGTCTCGATGAATTGATCGAGAAATTTTCTTTGGATCAAGTGGGCGTGTCTGCCGCGATGTTTAATCCAGAAAAATTAAAATGGATCAATTCGCATTATATAAAGAGCCTCCCCGCGAAAGACATGGCCGTTTCTGTTTCTCCCTATCTTTCGCAATGGGGTGTTACACCAGACGTCATTGAAAAAGAGCGTTTGGAGAAGGTGATCGTTTCGCTTCAAGAACGGTCTCGCACACTGGTGGAGATGGCTGAGTCGGCGGCCTGTTTTTTCTTGGAAGAAATTTTGCTGGATGAAAAGGCACTCGCCGTGCTGACAAAAGAATCGCTTCCAATTTTGAATGCCGTTTTGGATTGTCTTTTTAAGGATCAAGACGCTTTGTGGGATCATGCGTTTATTAAATTGGCGTTAGATGAAGTGGGCATTTTGTTAGGGCTTAAACTGGCACAGGTGGCGCAGCCGATTCGTGCTGCGGTGACTGGAAAGACCGTGAGTCCTGGCATCTTTGATGTACTTCATATTTTGGGAAGAGAGAAGACGTTTAAGCGAATCAATATGCAGATCGAGCGTCTTACAAAAAGTGTGGCTTGACAGCACGCGCAATATTCTTGTTAACTAACTTCTGACATTGGGGGATCGTCTAGCGGCAGGACAGCAGACTCTGACTCTGCTTACCGGGGTTCGAATCCCTGTCCCCCAACCACACACTGCAAGAAGATAAAATGGAAAATAAAATTGGGAAAGGCACGCTTCTGATCGCAATGCCGATGTTGAACGATCCTCATTTTTGTCAAAGCGTTGTCCTGATTTGTAATGAGGGGCCGGATGGTGTATTGGGTATTATTTTGAATCGTCCGACCGAGGTTCCAATCGCAACGTTAATTCATGATTTTCCCAATCTTTCAGAGATAGAGCGAATTTATGAAGGCGGGCCTATTGCACAAAATGGAATGCTGGTACTTTGTCGCGGGGCAAATAATGAACAACAAGATATTATCCACAATGTTTCATTGGCGAGCAATTTAGAGGCACTACAGCAGAGCGATTCTAATCCCTTTTCCTCTGAAATACGATGTTATCTGGGTTATGCCGGTTGGAAGCCGGGACAACTTGAGGCGGAAATTAAAACGGGTGCATGGGAAACCCTGCCTGCCAATGCAACACTCATTTTTGATGCCGATTCTGGTTTGTTATGGCCACAACTGATACGCCGATTGGGCAAGCAATGGGCCTTTTACGCAACCATGCCAGCAAACCCCAGCCTGAACTAGGCGGCCCCCCGGCCGCCTCCGAGAATGACTGCTTTCGCAGTCTATTTCGCCCCCCACAGGGAGAACTGTGATACGCAAGCAGTGAGAAATCTCAAGGGCTTGATAACATTGAGGTAATAGATTTCTCCCTTTGGTCGAAATGACAAAAATTGGAGTTTTAACTAAGCCGAAACAGTCTGGTGGCATTGGCCGTTGTGATTTTTGCGAGTTCCTCTTTAGAACAATTTCGTAACGCGGCGATTTTTTCTGCAGTGGTTGAAAGATAGGCAGGCTCATTGCGCTTTCCTCGAAATCCTTGCGGGGCTAAAAATGGTGCATCGGTTTCAATCAAGATAAAACGAGAATCAACTGTTGCCGCGGCTTCTTGTAATTCGGCGGTTTTTGCAAATGTCACAATCCCGGAAAATGAGACATAAATTCCAATCGCTGTTGCACGGTCGGCAATTGCTTTATCTCCCGTAAAACAATGGAGCACAGAACCGACTTCTCTAAAATAGTTGGGATCTTCTTTTTCTAAAATCTCAAATGTGGCGTCCCATGCGTCCCGCGTATGGATAATCAATGGTAGATTTCTTTTTTTTGCAAGGGCAATCTGCGCTAAAAACGATTTTTTTTGCTGCTCCTTTTCCGACTTGTTATAATAAAAATCAAGTCCGGTTTCTCCAATCGCAACGACTTTGGGATGAATAGATAAGGCTTCGAGTTTCTGCAAGAGGTCGTCATCCATTGTTTTGGCATCGTGGGGATGAAGCCCCACCGCCGCAACAATAAATGGATACGCTTCGGCTAAAGCAATCGCCTGCTGACTTGAGGGATAATCGGTTCCAACGACGACCATCTTGCCGACTCCATCGGCTAGCGCGCGGGCAATGACCGCTTCCCGATCAGAATCGTAATCTGGAAAGAAAATGTGACAGTGGGTATCAATCAGTGGCAAAGTGCCCTCCGATATAAATAAAGGGCACCTCTACAAACCTACTACGCGACCCAACTGCTGCGTTGCTCGGTGCTCGGAATCCTCATGTATACTGCATACATTGCGGTTCCTGTGCTCCGTGCGCCTTGCATTTTGGCCGCTCGTGACGGTTTTTAGAGGTGCCCTAAAGAAGGTTACTACGAAACGCTTTTTACGTGACGCTTGCGTTCATTTGGATCGAGGTACATCTTGCGAATTCGAACATTTTTTGGGGTCACCTCGACTAACTCATCATCGCCAATATAATCGAGAGAATGTTCCAAACTCATCTCATGCCGCACACTCAATGCGTCCATTGTGCGCGTTTGCGATGCACGGAAATTGGTGAGATGTTTGGATTTACAAACATTGACGATAATATCGTCATCCTTGGAATGCTGCCCGACAACCATTCCTTCATAAACACTAACGCCATCACCAATAAAGAGGGTGCCGCGTTCCTGCGCGCCAACCAAGCCATAGAAATTAGACTCTCCCACCTCCGATGCCACCAGCGACCCGTGCGGATTGGTAGAGATTTCCCCCTTATATGGTTCATGACCCAAAAAGATACTGTTGATAATTCCGGTCCCTTTGGTTGCCGTCAAAAAGCGATTTCGTATTCCGATGAGGCCACGTGTTGGGATTGTGAATTGTAAAGAAGTCTCTCCCCGGTCTACACGCATATCCTGCATTTGTCCCAGCCGTTTTCCCATCATCTCAATAACCGCACCCGCGTAAGTATCTGGAATCTGAATGGCAACCGATTCCATTGGCTCATGCCTTTTCCCATCAATCTCTTTGAAGATGACCTGCGGCTTTGAAACCTCGATCTCATAGCCCTCGCGCCGCATTTTTTCAATCAAAATCGCGAGATGGAGCTCACCGCGCCCTGAAACAATCCAACGATCAGCAGCACCCATGTCTTCCATTTTCAATGCAACATCCGTCTCCAACTCTTTCTGAAGACGATCCCGCACCATACGAGATGTCGTATATTGGCCTTCCTTCCCAAAAAAAGGAGAAGTATTCACACCAAACGTCATCTTGACCGTCGGCTCATCAATCTTAATCGTAGGCAACGGTGTTGGATCGGAAAGATCGGCAATGGTTTCGCCAATTGAAATATCGGGAATGCCAGCAATTGCAGCGATATCGCCCGCGTAGGCCTCATCCACTTCCACTTTATTTAAGCCGCTAAATAGCATCACCGCGGTAATTTGAACTTTTTTCATCTCTCCCGCACGGTTAATATGAGCCACCTGCATTCCCTTTTTAAGGGTACCAGAAAAGATTCGGCCAATTGCGATTTTGCCTTTATAATTATCGTAAGCCAAATTAACCGAAAGCATCTTCAGTGTTTTTGCCGGGTCTATCTCAAGCTCCGGAATAAACGATATAATCTGCTCAAAAAGTGGTTGCACACTTTTCATCTCGGATAAATCAGGAGAATGGCCGGCCACGCCTTGCAATCCAGATGCATAAATAACCGGAAAGTTGGCCTGCTCATCCGTTGCGCCTAACTCAATAAATAGATCAAATGTTTGATTGAGCGCCCACTCCGGCCGTGCCGCCGGCTTGTCCACCTTATTAACGACGACAATTGCTTTATGCCCTGCCTCCAATGCTTTTTTCAAAACAAACTTGGTCTGCGGCATTGGGCCTTCTTTAGCGTCTATCAATAAGAGAACACCATCCACCATCTTCATAATGCGTTCGACTTCACCGCCAAAGTCGGCGTGGCCAGGGGTGTCTACAATATTGATCTTGTAGTCTTTGTATTGGATTGCGGCGTTTTTAGAGAAAATGGTAATCCCGCGTTCGCGTTCGAGCTCATTGGAATCCATAATAAGATCACTGACTGCGTCAGTCTTGATCTTAAAGTTTTCGGATTGCTTGAGCAACGCGTCCACGAGCGTGGTCTTTCCGTGGTCAACGTGGGCAATGATGGCAACATTTCGTAGTTTTAATGGCATAGAAGCGGGACTATAACATGAGAATATGCACGAGATAAAGAATATTTTTAAAATAAATTAAGGATTCATTTTTTGAGAGTACTTGGATTCCAGTTTCTAATGCAACACATAGAGCCGCCCTGACCATTCTTGTTAACCAATCATAAAAAGACTACACTTTATTATCGCAAAGGGGATGGCTTGTCAAAACAAAGTTTACATCGCGTCGTGTTAGGGAAAAAGAAAAATTCTAACCCTCTTATTATTGGCATTGATCAGGGTAGCAGCCATACACGGGCGACCCTGTTTACGGCCCGAGGCAAAGTGATCTGTGAAAGCGTTGCCCCCCTTCGCACCGATCGTCCTAGGCCCGGCTGGGTCGAACACGATCCAAACGCGCTTTTAGAGAGCGTCCTGACGGTCATTCGCAATCTGCTTAAAAAAAGTGCGGGTGAAAAGATTGCAGCCATCGGCATTGCCAATCAACGTTCCACGCTGGTCTGCTGGGATCGCAAAACCGGCGCACCGCAATGTCCGGCCATCAGTTGGCAAGATCAACGCACAGCCAGCTCCCTATCCCAATGGGACGATCCGGCCATAAAAGAAAAAACGGGTCTTCCGCTGACCTGTTACTATTCTGCAACCAAATTAAACTGGATATTAAATCAGTTTGGAAGAAAGAAAGACGTCATTGCCGGCACCGTCAATACCTTTCTCATCTGGCATCTCACCAAGGGAAAGTCTCATCTCACCGATCCCACGAATGCCCAGAGGATGCTACTCTATAACATCATCCAAAAAGAATATGACCCCGATCTGCTTCGTCATTTCAAGATTCCGCGCAACATACTTCCGGAGGTTTGCTGCAATCAGGCCGATTTTGGCGAGGCCGTTATTGATGGAATTCGTATTCCAATTACCGCAAGCATTGGAGATCAACAGGGCTCCGCAATTGGGCTTGGGGGATTCGATGCTGGGTTTGCCAATATCAACTACGGAACAGGCGGTTTCCTTTTAATCAATGTCGGAGAAAAACAGATATCCCTTCCCGGTCTTTTATCCAGCATTGCCTGTTCCGATAAAAACAAAACGACTTACTTAATCGAAGGGACGGTCAATGCCGTGGGTTCCCTTTTTGCTTGGTTTCAACAAATTGGTCTTCTTAAATCGGTTTCAAAAATTGATTCGGCCTATCGTCGGTCGAGAGACCCAGCCTTTTTCCTTCCAGCATTGACAGGCCTTGGCGCACCGTATTGGAGAAGTGATGCAAAAGGGGTGTTGTGTGGATTAACCGACCAAACAGGACCGGAGGATATAATCCGCGGCGCGGTAGAAGGCGTTTCGCATCTGATGAACCAAATTTATCAAGCGGTCCCGGATTCCATTCGGGACTCGATAAAAAAGATCGTTGCAACCGGCGGTGGAGCAAAGATTAACTCCCTAATGCAGTTTCAGGCCGATCTCTTTGGTAAGACAATCTCAATTGCCGCCGATCCTGAATCAACCGTTCGTGGCGCGGCATTTTTAGCTGGTAAAGCCGCAGGATTAACGGATGAAACCCGCTTTCGTGTTCCGTCAATTCGAAAAACGGTTATGCCTCAAATTGGCCTAAAAGAGCGTGCCCGCCTTATCGAAGCGTGGCAGGCATCTCTTCGCCGCTTCCCTAATCCGGACGTAAGGGGATATTGAGTGGGGTGTTGGAGTTGAGGGGGATG